>JBLIKA010000126.1:0-9054 GCA_047637355.1 Glaciecola sp.
AGTCAATTTGGAGACGATTTACAAGGTCCTCAGTACGCGACAAGCCCATATCAATTTCCTTGGTATGGGCTTGCTCGATATAAGTCAACCAATCAGATAGACCTGTTTTCTTGTTCATTTCCGGTAAATATCTATTATAAATTAACTAAATGTTAGCTAGCAAGGTGATGATGATGCAATTTCGACAATACCGAATACAATTTATCCCGCATTTGTCGACGGTCAACAATCATGTCAATTGCACCCTTTTCAATCAAAAACTCACTACGCTGGAAACCAGCTGGCAATGTCTCTCTCACGGTTTGTTCTATAACCCGAGGACCGGCGAAACCAATAAGCGCTCTCGGCTCAGCTACATTAATATCACCAAGCATTGCTAAACTAGCAGAAACACCACCCATTGTAGGGTCGGTCAGTACCGAAATATATGGCAGTCCCTTTTTGCTCATTTTGGCAAGTGCAGCGCTTGTTTTCGCCATTTGCATTAACGATAGGAGGGCTTCTTGCATACGCGCACCGCCGCTTGTAGAAAAACACACTAACGGTGTATTATTTTTCAGGCAAGAATTGACTGCAGCAACAAACTTTGCTCCCACAACAGATGCCATTGAGCCACCCATAAAAGCAAATTCAAAACTGGCCACAACAATTGGCATCCCATTTAGTTTGCCTTTCATCACCACCAGCGCATCTTTTTCATTAGTCGACTTCTGCGCAGCAGTAATGCGATCTTTATACTTTTTACTGTCTTTAAACTTCAGTATGTCTTGAGGTTCAAGATCTGCTGCAAGTTCTTCACGGTCTTTCGCATCTAAAAACGCGTTTATTCGAGCACGCGCTGTAATGCGCATGTGATGGTCGCATTTTGGACAAACTTCTAATTGCTTTTCCAATTCAGTTTTGTAAAGTACCGAATTACAAGACCCACATTTTGTCCAAATACCCTCTGGGACATTACTCTTGATTGAAGATTGCGTGCGTGGAAGTATTTTCTCAATCCAACTCATGAAACATTCCTATTATAATTCTTTTTTAGTCACGATTTAGTGGTTGTTTGCTTAACTTGGCGTTGTGCTTTTTGGCTAAACGCTTGTTTGTATTCTCGCAAAACAACTGACATCCGACACCAATAGTTCATATTAAATCATACTATTGTTGAATGACAAAAGTAAAACTGGTCTAAGAAGTACTTAAACCGTTCATTTCTTATAAAAATACAGGTCCAAAATGGCTGGTGGGCATATGAAACTCTTCGGGATAAATAACATTAACTAAGTATAGACCATTGGGTCTAGCAGTGATTCCGGCTACTTTACGGTCTTTAGCGTCAAGTGTATCTTTCATCCAACTAACTGTTTCCTCATGCGTACCGACTCTAATTAGCGATCCTACTATATTGCGCACCATATGATGGAGGAAAGCATTGGCTGCAACTTCTACAATAAGATAGTCGCCTTTTCGAGTCACTGAAATCTCCTCCATACGACGCACTGGCGACCTGGACTGGCAATTAGCCCCGCGGAATGATGAGAAATCGTTACTCCCGACTAAGCTCTGCGCTGCTGAATGCATTCTATCCGCATCCAAAGGATAATAAACGTGTGTAATACCAGCGTGTAATATGGCCGTGCGCAATGGATTATTATAAATGATGTACCGATACCGTCTGGAGGTGGCTGAAAATCGAGCATGGAACTCAGGTGTCGTAAATTTTGCCCATTTTACACTAATATCCTTTGGCAGATGAGTACAAACTCCGCGCGTCCAAGCTTTAGTTGGTCTTTGCACTTCAGTGTCAAAATGCACGACCTGGTAGGTAGCATGAACCCCTGCGTCAGTGCGCCCAGCACAAGTCACAACAATTTTTTCTAAGGCTATTTTCTCTAACGCTAATTCAAGCTTCTCTTGCACACTAATAAAATCATTTTGGCGTTGCCACCCATAATATTTTGAGCCGTCGTATTCTATTCCTAGCGCTATTCGCATGGTATCAAAATCATTATCTTCACTTTACTTCTTAGTTCTTGCTTGAGCAGCATTGCGTCTGCCTTGGCCTGCTTTGTTTAGTTTATGCTTTTTAACCGAACGACGCATTCTACTCAATCTCGTGTGATCCAACTTGTCGTCTTGAAGATTCAACATAGTTTCAGTTTCGTTCGGCAACTGCACCATCTTTCTTAGTTGATTTACTCTCACTAGATCCAATTCAATCCAAGCACCCTGAGGTAAGCGCTTTTGTAATTCTAGGTTACCGTAGCGAACTCGCATTAAACGACTAACCTGCACGCCTTGTGATTCCCACAAGCGCCTTACTTCGCGGTTTCGACCCTCAGATAAAGTGACATTGAACCACTGATTTTGGCTTTCATCGTCCGTTGGGCGGACATGAATGTGTGTAAATTTCGCCATACCATCATCCAATTCAACTCCTTTTTGTAATAGCCTTAGCATCTGAGGCGTAACTTCACCGAAAATTCTAACAGCATATTCTCGCTCAATTTCATGCCGAGGATGCATTAGCCTGTTAGCTAATTCGCCGTCATTAGTAAATAGCAGGAGTCCGCTTGTGTTGATATCTAGTCTGCCGACAGCAATCCATCGATCAGCGATTATTTTTGGTAAACGTTCAAATACAGTGGCTCTGCCTTCTGGGTCGTTACGCGAGCAAAGTTCACCTTCTGGTTTGTTGTACATTAATATGCGACAAGTTGACTTTTCAACACTACGCGCAATAAGATGTCCATCAACACGAATTTGATCGGTTACCGCGACGCGATCGCCCAAGGTTGCCATTTGACCGTTAACTGAAACACGTCCTTCTTGGATCCAACGTTCCATTTCTCTTCTAGAACCTACGCCATTATTGGCGAGTGCTTTTTGTAACTTTTCTGTTTCTTGACTATCAGTCATGTTTTTTATTCACTTAATTTGATGTTGAATTCCATATTGAAATTCAATAAAACGTCTAGGGCGTATTGAACTCTCTATTTCAATTTTAGTTTATCTAAAAGAGCGGTAAAGGCCATTACGTCTTAATATAAATTTTAGTTATTTGGCATATTAACTTCCATATCGGCTGCACCCATCGCTCGCTCTAAACTTTCAGCAAAATCATCCGCAGATGGTAATTCGGCTAACGTTGATAATGAAAAATAATCCAAAAATGTTTTTGTTGTTGCTAAAAGCGCCGGCCTGCCTGGTACTTCTTTATGTCCAATCACCTTAATCCAATTTCTTTCTGAAAGTGACTTCACAATGTGACTGCTTACCGACACTCCTCTTATCTCTTCTATCTCACCCCGCGTAATTGGCTGACGATAAGCAATCAGCGCTAAGGTTTCCATCATAGCGCGACTGTATTTGGGCGCGTTTTCCTGCCATAGTTTACTTAACAGTGTTCCCAGGTCATCGTCTGACTGAAAGCGGTAACCATTTGCCACTTTGACTAAATGAATACCACGCGGCGCGTAATCCAGTTCGAGTTCGGCCAAGACTTCCTTAATTTGTACCGTTGACACCAAAAAATCACTTAAAAACGTGTTCTTCATAGCATCAATACTGAGTGGTCTGTCAGCGACAAACACACCAGCTTCTATTAATTGTTTTAACTGTGTTTCGTTAATTTTTTGCATCTGCGTTATCCACTTTGCTTTAAGCAATAAGCCCACTCACAAACATCATTAGCTTTGAAGGTTTTAAACTATTACAGCAATTGGCACGCTTTTAGTTGCTCAATGATGTATTTTACCTTATTTTCCAACAGAGGACGTCGGTAATTATCAGTAACTCATGTATTTAACAAATATCGCGAAGAATTATTCTCAAAAAAGTTCATAATCTAAACCTCTGCGTACTCAATTCCACCCAACTTAACGTGAACATTGGTAAATGCGGCCTCTTGAGAGCACAAAATTAGCCCACTCTTTACTAATTCTAAAATGGCAATAAACGTTACCACCACACCCGCCTTTCCCTCGGACAATGAAATCAAGCAGGATAGTTCAGTATAGGTCTCATGATTCAATTGTCGCATGATATAAGACATACGCTCACGAGTAGACAGTGCCTCTTTTGTAATTTGATGATGTTCGAATGCTTGAGCACGTTGCATAGCAGAATGAAAAGCGAAGGCTATTTCTTGCAATGTTATTTGCGGAATATGCTTTATCGGTTTCACGTTCTCGCTCGTATTTGCGGATGACTTAAAATGATCACGTTCCATTCTAGGCACTAAATCGAGTTCTTCTGCCGCTTTTTTTATTTTCTCATATTCTTTCAAACGACGAATTAACTCCGCACGAGGGTCCTCTTCATCTTCTGGATCGTCAGCATGTTTCGGCAACAGTAAACGAGATTTTATTTCCGCTAGCATAGCCGCCATTAGAAGGTATTCACCAGCCAGATCAAGTTTGGCATCGGTAATGACATCGACGTACTTCATATACTGTTGGGTAATTTGTAATACAGGTAACTCAACAATATCGAATTTATGGCGCCGGATCAGATACAACAAAAGGTCGAGGGGACCTTCAAAGCTTTCTAAGATAACTTCTAGTGCATCGGGTGGAATATAGAGGTCTTCAGGTTTTTCAATGATCGCCTCACCATTCACAAAAGCTAATGCAAGCGGATGCTGCTCCCTCATTTGAGCAACATCTCCTACTGACTTATTTTGCTTAGCCGTGTCGTTTTGACTCATTTAAAAGGCGAAGGATCGCCATTTCCAACTCGAATGACATGAGTTTCACCCTCAGACATATCAATGACGGTTGTTGGTTCTTCACCCAAGTAACCGCCATGAATAATCAAACCAACGAGCTTTTCAAGTTTGTTCCTGATTTCATCGGGATCGGTTTCAGCCATTGACGCGTTGGGTAATATTAACGTCGTTGACATTAAAGGCTCTGAGAGTTCCTCCAGCAACGCTAACGCAATTGGATTATTAGGTACGCGAATACCAATCGTTTTTCGTTTCGGATTTTGCAAGCGTTTAGGTACTTCTTTTGTCGCTTTTAAAATAAACGTATAAGGCCCGGGGGTGTTATTTTTGATTTGCCTAAAAGCTGCATTATCAACTCGTGCATATACTGACAATTCAGACATATCTCTACACATAAGCGTAAAATTATGGTCTTTACCAATATCTCTAATTCTGCAAATCTGCTCTAACGCCTTTTTGTTTTCCATCTGACAACCAACGGCATAACCTGAGTCAGTTGGGTAAACAATCACTTCGCCTGCTTGTATAATTTCGCAAGCCTGTTTGATTAAGCGTGCTTGTGGATTATCTGGATGCATATAAAAAAACTGACTCATTGAATTCCCTCACCAGATGTCGCTAAATTCCAACTGTGCCATACCGGTTTGCATGTAAGAGGAATGTCCAAACGACGGCCTAACTCGGTAAACCGACTTGGAAAATGAAAGTCAGAGCCTACTGAGGCAAGCAAAGCATTCTCTGCCATAATTTGTTGGAGTAATTTTTTCTTATCAGCAGCCATATTAGGATGCGTTATCTCCATTGCATCGCCACCTGCTTCAGCAAACTCAGCAACCAGCCTGCGCAACCATTTCGTAGTCATGTCATAGTGACCGGGATGCGCTAACACAGCTTGTCCACCAGATTCATGTATCCATTCAATTGCTTCTTGAATGCTAATCCACTTTGGGCTGACATGCGCCTTTTTATTTTTACCTAAATACTTACTGAAAGCCTGTTGCGGATGTGTACAAATTGATTTTTGTACCAACGCTTTGGCAATATGATTTCGTGAAATTTGCGCACCACTGGCAATATCTAGAGCGATGTCATAGATGCCTTGGTGGCCACATTTCGCTAATTTTTCACAAATCCGCTCGGCTCGTTTATCGCGTTCGGCCAACTGCCCCTCTAAACGCTCTAAAAAAACAGGATCATCATTATTAACACGTAATCCAACGACATGAATGTCAAATCCATGCCAGGACGTAGACAACTCAATACCCGCTATAATATTTAATTTGATTTTACTATTTTTAACGTAATCACGCGCAGCCGCAATACCGGCCACGGTGTCGTGATCGGTAATAGCTAGCACGTCAACTTGCATTTGTTGGGCACGTTGAACCAATTCTACTGGCGTTAATGCGCCATCTGAGCAGGTTGAATGACAATGTAAATCTATTTTCAAAGCGTCTTCTTCTTAAATATAACAACTAAAATAATCACTATGCTTGACATAAAGACTGATTTGTTTTCTTCTATGCATTATACATGAAAGCAAAACGTATACATACGCCTTACGTAAAATACGAGTAGCCTGAACACAAATTTAAAAATTAAGAGAATACATTGAGAACAATTCCTACACAATCAGCTGATATGAAGCTGGCGGGTGCGCTTGCAAACGTCAATTGTCTTATCCAGAAAAACATTTGGTGGTGGCACAACCTTAACTAGGGGCTGTGTGGACGTGTTCGTTTCGCAATACTTAAGCCCGTTTAACGGGCTTTTTTTTTGATTAGTTTTTACCCGAGAATAAATAACAAAAATTAAACGAGTAAAAATGAGATAATAAATTGAAGCCAATCCAGAGGCCTCCAGTAGCCATAGAACGAGAATAAAAATGAGTTTAGCAGAGTTAGGACAACAACCAGGTCAGGTTGAAAGTATTATCGTAGATGGACCCTACGTTAGTGACCCCTTATTGGCATACCAAGCGCTAGGAAAAGAAAACAGCTTATTATTGGAGTCTGCAGAAATTGACAGCAAAGCAAACTTAAAAAGTCTGTTATTAATTGATGCTGCTATCCGTATTGAATGCAATGATCAAAGTGTGACAATTACGGCTCTTACTGCGAATGGGCGTTCTGTTTTCCCACTGTTAATTAAAAAATTAACCCCCTATCATTCAAACCAAGAAGTATCTGAAAATAATATTCGCTTTGAGTTCCCGCCGGTTAATCAAAATCTGGACGAAGACTCTCGGCTAAAGCAGGCTAGCGTATTTGACGTTCTGCGCACTTTAACCGAAAGCATTCAAACCTTGCGTGATCACCCTAATGCACTCTTTTTAGGCGGTGTGTTTTCTTACGACCTACTGGGCACATTTGAAAAGTTACCAGAAGCCATATTCGGTGATAATAATTGCCCTGAATATGTTTTCTATTTAGCTGAAACCTTGCTATTGATTGATCACCAAAATGCCCATACACAAATAATCGGTTCGGTATTCAGTGGCCCACATGTAGCTCAACATTATTTTGCTATTGTTCAGCGCTTAGAGCAAATAAAACATGAACTAGCATCTCTTCCTAAGGCAATATCGGCTGCCGAAACTGTTGAAAACATCACGTTAAAAGTAGATAAATCGGACGCTGAATACTGTGCAGACGTCATTGCGCTTAAAGAACACATACTTGACGGTGATATTTTTCAAGTTGTTCCCTCTCGATCATTCAGTTTACCGTGCCCATCGCCATTAGCTGCATATCAACAATTGAAGATACAGAATCCATCTCCCTATATGTTTTATTTAAATGACCAAGATTTTACGATGTTTGGCGCATCACCCGAGTCGGCGTTAAAATATGATAAGAAAAGCAACGTGGTAGAAGTATACCCAATAGCCGGCACAAGACCTCGAGGAAAAAGAGCCGATGGGTCTATTGATTATGATTTAGATAGTCGATTAGAGTTAAATTTACGCCAAGATGAAAAAGAAAAGTCAGAGCATATTATGTTGGTTGATTTAGCCAGAAATGACGTCGCTAAAGTGAGTAAAGCAGGTACTCGACATGTTAAAGATCTTTTAAAGGTCGATCGGTATTCACATGTCATGCACTTGGTTTCTCGCGTTGTTGGTGAACTACGAGATGATTTAGACGCATTGCATGCATACCAAGCTTGCATGAATATGGGAACATTGGTAGGCGCACCTAAAGTGAGCGCTGCGTCGTTAATTAGGAAGGTCGAAAATCAGAAACGCGGCAGTTATGGGGGCGCTGTTGGTTATATTAATGGTAATGGCGATATGGACACCTGCATTGTGATCCGTTCCGCTTTTGTTCGACTGAAAACGGCTTATATACAAGCAGGTGCTGGTGTGGTTAATGATTCTGTGCCACAAGCTGAAGCAGATGAAACACGCGCAAAAGCGCAAGCTGTAATTTCGGCTATTATTACAGCTCATGCAGCAAAACCAGAGATAACTCAAAGTGCAAAAAATACCGCAGATGCCGATGATGAGCAACAAGGAGAGTCGGCATGAGAGAACAAATCAACTTAGTACTGATCGATAATATCGATTCATTCACCTATAACCTGGTTGATGAAATCCGCAGTTTAGGCATAGAAATGAGCATTTATCGAAATACGGTGCACGCTCAAACCGTATTAGATAAATTAGTTGAATATAATAAAACGGGCCCAACTTTATTGATGTTATCACCTGGCCCTGGCGCACCTGCAGATGCCGGTTGTATGCCCGAAGTATTACAAAAAGTACGCGGAAAGTACCCCGTACTTGGTATTTGTTTAGGCCATCAAGCAATTGTCGAGGCATACGGAGGTGTAGTAGCAAGAGCACCGCAGGTTATGCACGGTAAAGCCTCTCAAATGAGCTATGCCGACACTGAAGAAACCCAATCTATTTTTGCTGGTTTGAGCAATCCTTTATCCATTGCCCGCTACCACTCTTTGGTTGCAACTCAAATACCTGAAAGTTTACAAGTTATTGCTAACATAGACGGATTGGTTATGGCAGTTTTACAGCCGAATGATAGAATGCTGGGCTTTCAATTTCATCCAGAATCCATACTCACATGTGATGGCAGTGTATTGCTTATGCAGAGTATTGCCTTTTTAGCGGGCGAAGTACCTGAACTCAATATAGTCGAATGAAGGGCAATTTTTAGGTAGTCATAATATTAATCGGCAGATAAAAAAAACATGGGTAAAACTCTATGAACAGTACTACAAATAAAAGTGCCTTTGGGCCTCAAGACATGCTTGACGCACTAGAAAAACTCTATGCTTTGCAGCCATTGAGTTTTGTTGAAGCACAGGCTGTTTTT
>JBLIKA010000127.1:0-8988 GCA_047637355.1 Glaciecola sp.
TATATGCCATGGGACATTATGTGAAAATTGTTTTATTTTCTGTTATCGGGGTCGTAGCAACTATAATTGCCATTTATTACGGTAGCTTTTACATTATGCCGAGTGTGACTGTTATCAATCACTCAGGTGCTAAAATTAACTTATTTGAGATCAGCCTACCTAACTCCAATTTGGATTTTGGTCCCATAGAAATGGGTCATAAAAATACACTTCACTATTCGTTATCACAAGCAGATGGAGTTTATAGATACCGGTTCATTACACACGATAGTGTTTCATTAAATGGCGAATGTGGTTACCTAACGCAACATGAAATTAATAAACGTGTTTCAATAACAGTCACCCCAAATGAGGTCGTATGTGACTAAAGCATATAACAATAAAAAATGAACTCGGACAATTTCACCAAAGCTCTGAGCTACGGCTGTATTGGGTGTAGGTATGACATTCCCCTTGTGCAGTGAAACGAGTATTTTTGCGCCGCCGCACCTTCTCATTACCCTATGCTCGTGAGTCAATAACAGGTTACGTTATTGCCACCCTAACGCCCTCGAACGTTGTGCCGCATCCGCGGCCTGATTAACTTAACATGCTTGATCATTTTCTAAGAAAAATTAGTTGTGCCAAACACGTAGTGAAAATATCAATATGCCTTGCTCTAGAAAAGGACTATTTGTGCTCATACATATCAATATAAATAGCAAAAGAGATGCAGGATTTTAATTCGATAGACATGGTATTGTGTCCTTATTGACAAAGCGATTGTCTCATCTCAAGAAATAAACGACTAAGGATAAGAAATGAATAGTAATGCAGATATTAGTAACCGCCCCGATTACGATCATGTCATCCAAGATATCGCAGATTATGTTGTTAATTTTAAAATCTCCAGCGAAGAAGCGCTCGATACCGCGCGCAACTGTTTAATGGACACCCTCGGTTGCGGATTGCTCGCGCTGCGCTTCCCTGAATGTACAAAACACCTTGGGCCTATTGTACAAGGCACACTTGTACCTAACGGTGCGCGAGTACCAGGAACATCGCTGTCGCTGGACCCTATTAAAGCCGCTTGGGACATCGGTTGCATTATCCGCTGGCTCGATTATAACGACACGTGGTTGGCCGCTGAATGGGGACATCCATCGGATAATTTAGGCGGAATTTTGGCCGTGGCTGATCATTTATCTCAGGTAAGACTATCGAATGGCGAGCCGCCTTTTACCATGCGAGAAGTGCTTGAAGCCATGATCATGGCACATGAAATACAAGGCGTAATTGCGCTAGAAAATTCTTTTAATCGCGTTGGCTTGTGCCATGTATTGTTAGTTCGAGTCGCTTCAACGGCGGTTATCACAAAAATGATGGGCGGCAATAGAGAACAAATCATGGCGGCGGTCTCGCAAGCTTGGGTCGATGGCTCTGCGCTGCGCACTTATCGTCACGCACCCAATGCGGGTTCTCGTAAATCTTGGGCTGCGGGCGACGCAACTTCAAGAGCTGTGCGTTTGGCTGATATGTCGATGCGCGGTGAAATGGGCATACCAAGCGCATTAACTGCTCCGCAGTGGGGGTTTTACGACGTCTCGTTTTCGAAGACGAATCAAGATCAAGTATTTAAACCTGACGCTGAACGTCAGTTTTCATTTTCTCAAGAGTATGGTACTTATGTGATGGAAAACATCTTGTTTAAGATCTCTTTCCCCGCAGAGTTCCATGCGCAAACTGCGGCAGAAGCCTCAGTTATACTGCATCCAGAGGTGAAAGGCCGGTTAGCGGATATTGAGAAGATCGTCATTCGCACACACGAATCGGCCATTCGCATTATTTCTAAAACAGGGATACTTGCTAATGCTGCAGATCGTGACCATTGCTTGCAGTATATGGTTGCGGTGCCACTGGTGTTTGGGGGGTTAACCGCCGAACATTATGAAGACGACTTTCACAAGGCGCATTCCATCATTGATGAACTGCGCGAGAAAATGGAAGTTGTCGAAGATAAACGCTTTACTGCAGAGTATTTAGAAGCAGACAAACGCGCTATTGCCAACGCCATTCAGGTTTTCTTCAATGATGGCAGCAGCACAGAGGAAGTGCTGGTGGAATATCCTGTGGGTCATCGTCGGCGTCGCGAAGAAGGGATCCCGCTATTAGAGCAAAAATTCAAAGCTAACTTAGCGACGCGGTTTCCAAGCGATCAGTGCAAAGCGATTTTCACGCTTTGCACTGATCGAGCCGCGCTTGAGTCCAAAGCAGTAAATCGTTTTATGGACTTGTTTGTTATTGCTTAAGGTTACCCATTAGCTTATCCAAACCTTGGCATTGCAAAAGATACATTCATATTGCTAACAGTAAGCGATAATTTTTAAACTAGAAATTGACGAAACGCAACTAACGGGATAAAACATGACTGATGAAAACAAACATAGTATAGCAGATTTCGCAGCCTTAAAAACGGCCATAGCAAATGGTGAAGAGAAACTGATAAAAGAACTATTATCAAAACAGCCAATGCAAGAACTTGAAAAAAGCTACTTACTCGACTTAGCCAAACTTAACAATAACCGCGATGTTATCAAGCTAATCGAGGATATTCCCGAACATAAATAGCTATACAATGAGTGCGCACTCATCGGCATATTATTTAATCGTTAGCACCTTTCTCCACTTGTATTGAAATATTTGTAATATTTTACTGAGAGGCTTGCTGAAAATTAAGCTAATTCAATATTTGGTTTACTATGATCAGCAATTTCCACTACTTGTTGTAATTAGTGATTAATAACTATACCGCAAATTTCTAATAATTCTCGTTACCAGTTGCCAATATTTTAAGAGAATATACATTTTGAAATAAGCAAAAATCACGATGTTGTTCAGATGCTTTTTTAACAGTATCCTGATGTATATTAAACACAGGCTTTAGAAAAAGGATTACCATGTCAATCTACGAAATAAAACATCCGCTCATTCAACATAAAATTGGTTTAATGCGCGCTTACGGTGTTAGTAGTAAAGATTTTCGGGAGTTGGCAAGCGAAGTTGCTAATTTGCTCACATATGAGGCTACGCGTGACCTAGATATCGAAAGTATAGAAATTAAAGGTTGGACGGGCGCTCCTATCGGAGTCAACCAAATTAAAGGTAAAAAAATCACAGTCGTGCCGATACTTCGGGCAGGCTTAGGCATGCTCAACGGCGTTTTGAACTTGGTCCCTAATGCAAAAATTAGTGTGGTCGGTTTATATCGAGATGAAGAAACGTTGCAACCTGTGGCCTATTTCGACAAAGTAGTTACTGACATTGACTCGCGCATTGCTTTGATTGTTGATCCTATGTTGGCAACAGGCGGCACTCTAATAGCCACAATTGATTTACTTAAAAGCAAAGGTTGTCAGCATATTTTAGGTTTGTTTTTGGTGGCTGCGCCTGAGGGAATCGAAGCCCTAGTTAAAGAACATCCAGATGTCGATATATATGTTGCTTCAATTGACGAGCGATTAAATGAGCATGGCTATATACTGCCCGGATTGGGTGATGCGGGTGATAAAATATTTGGTACTCGCTAACTGAAAAAACTGATACTCGGTATGTTTTTATACCTATTTAACGTTATAAAGTTGCCGTTAGAAAAGGGATAAATAGTAAGGTAAAGAAAAGGGATCTAGTTAACCTAGATCCCCGAAAGCTTAACAGTTTATGTCTTAGCATTCTTACTAATTAAAGGCTGCACTTATGCGGACTGCGGCTCCAAATAAAAGGAGTACATTGTTCTCCATTTCTGTTTCTGAAGAGCGAGTGTTTGTTTCAATTCTCTGTATTTGAAATCAAGCTCCAAACGCTCATATGTAGCCTGTAAATTTTTCTTCTTCATATTGACCAAACGTTTCTTAGTAGCGTAATACTCAACCATGCGATGCATCAAAATGTCGTATTCATGCTGAATTTTAGCAACAATTTCTTCAGCGTTTGGTAAGTGTATTGCCTTGTCTTGCGCATATTTTAGCTGCATTTCCAATTTAGCTTTTTCAATACGTTCTTCAGGACAAGTTCTTAGATTGGTAGTCAGTCCCAAAAATGATAAGGCTTTGATAATCCACTTAGTTGGGTCAAACTGCCACCACTTCACACCGTTTCTGTAATCGTATTCAAAGATATGATGGAAATTGTGGTAACCCTCTCCAAAAGTGAAGAAAGCTAAAATACCATTATCTCGTGCCGTATTTTTATCAGTAAAAGGACGCGAGCCCCACATGTGCGCTAATGAATTGATGAAGAATGTGACATGATGAACCAACACAATCCTAGTGATGCCGGCAAGCAACATCATGCCCAATATATTACCGTTCAACCAACCTAACAATGCAGTAATACCAAAATTAGAGACTAAAACAATAGGTAAATAATATTTGTGTTGCCACATAACAATTTTTTCTTTCTGCAAATCTTTGCAGTTGCTGTAATCAGCGTAACGAGTCGCCTGATATTCGCGCAACATCCATCCCATGTGTGAAAACCAAAATCCTCTATTAGCGGAGTAAGGGTCTGCGTCATCAACATCAACATGTTTATGATGAACGCGATGATCAGAAGACCAATGCAAGATGCTGTTTTGCACCGTCATCGCCCCGCCGACGGCTAAAAGAAATCGAACAACAGGATGAGCGCTGTACGTTTTGTGTGACCATAGACGATGATAACCAGCAGTAATCGACATGCCAGTAAAATAAAATAAGAAGATAGCCGAACCTATTTCGACCCAGTCGAATCCGTAGGTTAGCGCCCAAATTGGTGTCCCTACCAATGCGATTAGCGTAAGAACGCTAAAAATTAAAACGTTGGTAATTATAAATGGGGGTTTTTTCAAGAGATGCCTTTTAATTTCAGCTTACAACTGTACGCTAATTTAACTTTTGTTGGCTTACTTGGCAAGAAATAAAGTTCTTAAAATTGCATTTTTTGTTGTATTCTAATTGCATATGAATAGACAAGAACAAAAACTTCAGACAAGACAACGTATAGTTGATGCAGCCTTCAGTTTATTAGATGAAGATAAGAGCTTATCTGCAATGAGTTTACGCGAAGTCGCACGCGAAGCAGGCATCGCCCCAACTTCTTTTTATAGGCATTTTACTGATATTAATGAGTTAGGTTTAACGCTGGTTGATGAAGCCGGTTTGGCATTGCGCCAGCTCATGCGTCAAGCTAGGCGGCGAATTGAAGCGGGTGGGGGTGTGATCGACATTTCGGTCGATACGTTTATGGAGTTTATTACTGATAATAAAAATGTATTCCGTTTATTGTTGCGAGAGCACACCGGCACCTCTGGAGCATTTCGAGCGGCTGTTGCCAGAGAAATACAACACTTCATTGAAGAGCTAAGTGATTATGTTGTATTGCAACTAAAACTGCCAAGAAATATTGCTACTATGCAAGCAGAGGCAATGGTGAAACTGGTTTTCAGCGCCGGGGCCGAAGCATTAGATTCCGACAAACCGTCAGTGGCTGAAACTGCAAAACGCGTCAAGCTTCAACTGCGGTTTGTGCAACTTGGTGCGGTAAAATATGCTTCGAGGTAAAGCAAAGATAGACCGATGTTTATAGTTTACGCTCCAAGTAAACACCACTTTCAATATGCTCAGTAAACGGAAATTGATCAAATACCGCTGCGCGCTTAATTTCATGAGTTAAACACAATGTCTGCAAATTAGCTGAAAGCGTAAGTGGATTGCATGAAATATAAATAATGTTATCGAATTGCTGAATAAGTGCTATCGTTTTTTCATCAATACCGGCCCGAGGAGGGTCAACCAGAACAGTCGAAAAATCGTACGCTGTTAAGTCAATATCTTGTAAGCGGCGAAACTCTCTTACTCCCGCCATCGCTTCAACAAATTCTTCACTAGAGAGTCTAACTATAGTCAGATTGTCCACATTGTTTGTTGCAATATTGAACTGGGCTGCGTTGACGGATGTTTTTGATATCTCAGTTGCCAACACATTCTTGAAGCAACTAGCTAGAGGAACTGAGAAATTACCAGAACCGCAATATAGTTCTAGCAAGTCTCTACTTTGATCTATCACTTGAGCCATCGACCATTCAATCATATTGCAATTAACTCGTGCGTTAGGCTGCGTAAAGCTATTTTCAACTTGTTTGAATTGGTATGTTTTATTGTTTATGGGGAGTTCTTCAATAACAAAGTCGTTATCCAGCATCACTTTTTGTTTCTTAGAACGTCCGATAAAGCGTATCTTTAAATGGGGAGGGAATGACGCTTTCAAGCTATTTATTTCGGCTTCCCAAATGTCATCAAGTGCTTTGTGATAAACCAACGTGATCAATAGTTCATCCGTTAGTGTGCTCAAGTAGTCAACTTGAAAAAGCTTTCTTCTTAGTATTTCATTTCCTTTGAATGCGGCTGTCATTAATGCCATCGCGGTGTTAATGATCTCGCTAGCTGCCTCCAATTGGTCTACTCGATATTGTTCTTTATCCACCTTATTGAACATAATGTGAAAAGTGTCTGAACCTTCATGCCAAATCCGAAACTCTGCTCTCATTCTGAAATGTGTCGGTTGAGATGCGTAAATATCAATATCTGAGCTATAAAATAACGAGAGTAAGTCTTTGACTCTATTAGTTTTTTCATCAAGTTGTTGTTGATATTTTTCGGTTAGATGGTCTGACATGTATTACCTAGGTTTTTATTGTAGAGGGTGAAGTGTAAAGTTTTTTAAGAATTTACCAAGTTAAAGCTAAAGGTTTTATTTTGGCCGGCCGATAGAGAAGTCGAGGCTAACGAGGTATTGATAATGAATTTAGGTGAAATTAAGGCTACACAGTCAGAACAATCGAAGTTGGTTCGCCCTGAAGCTGTGCTTGATAAACAATTACAACAAGATGGTTTGAAGCAAGCTAGAGAGCTCCAAAAAACTTTTGTAAATGAAAATCAGGGTATGTCGGACAATCGAAAGGTCGCTGCGCGGGTATTGGGTCTGTCCATTAGTCAAACCTTAACGGTTGAGGGACGAACTGCAGACGTAACTGCTAAAAATCAAGCTGATGAACAGAACGTTAAAAAGCCGCTGTTTGATTTCGAGGAAGTTGCTCGTAATGTGCTTAACTTTGTGGGCAATGTTATTAAAAAGGCGTCAGCTGATGGTGCTCCGGATGAGAAGCTCAATGCATTGTTCGAACAGGCGCGGTTCGGTGTGTCGAAAGGTATTAAACTAGCCGAATACGAATTGGGTGCAAATGCTACTGAAGAGGTTAAAGAGGGAATCGCTAAGAGTAGGGCATCTATCTTTGATGGGATTCAGAAGCTTGAAACCAGCATTATCAACAAATCAGATAAAAGTGCTCAAACGGATAATGCGTCTGTGTCCGCACAGAAAACAGAGTTAAGCGAATTGTCAGTGCGAACAAGAGATGGTGACGAGGTTCAGATCCGTTTTGGGCTTTTGGAAAATATCTCAAAAGACAGTTTCACTTCAGATAATGATAGTTCGCAAGCCAGTTTCATTTACAAGCAAACGACAAGTTTTTCTTTGCAGATAAAAGGAGATATTGATGACAACGAACTGCAGGCTATCGGTGATTTAGTCGCGAAAGCTGATGATGTTGCAAACACCTTTTATCGTGGCGATATTGAAAAAGCTTACGACAAAGCGCTTAACATTGGCCTCGATAACAAAGAACTATCTAGTTTTGCATTGCAGCTATCTAAAGTAGAAAGCTCACAGAAAATTCAAAAGTATGGTGAAGTGCAAAATTACTCTGAAAGCCCGAGTATAGATCTGCAAGCGCCTAAAGCAGTTGCTGAATATTTGAATAAGGTCTTAGATGGAATGAATCAGGCTGCTCAAAAATTGGGGTCGCAAGAAGATTTTAAATCGGTGATTAATAGTTTAGTTAATGAAATGAAAGATGTACAGGTACCCGATATATTAAGTGCTATAAACAGATTTCATACATTCAACGCAAAACTGATGGATAGTCTACAAATAGATGCACCATCTATTGGTCCAAATAAAAAGCCCGCTGAATAGCGGGCTTTTGTATTTTGAAAAGAACGTTATGTTTAAGCCACTTTATCCTTAGCCGGCCTAACCTTTATAGTTCTCTCTTGAAACTCTGAATCATTTAATTTTTCAATCATAGAATCAGCTTCCTGTGCAGAGACTTCGACGAATCCAAATCCCTTTCTTTTTCCAGTTCGCTTATCTTTCATTAGTCTTACCGACCTAACGTAACCGAAATTTTCAAAATGTTCTTTAACTATTTGTTCGTTAGCACGATACGGTAGATTGCCTACATATAAAGTGGAAACGTCTTCATCAGATTCATCATCATCATTCGGAATGCTTGAACTAGTCACTGTGCTTGATGCTGCAGAAGCATTAGATTTTGTCATACCGCTTAATATAAAAATTAAAACAGCATTTACAATGACTCCAACTGCAAACATCGACTTCTCAATACTTGTTGATCCTTCTCCAAGTATTAAACCAGCGACAAAAAAGCCAATAATAGCCAAGATGGCTGAAGCCACGAGTAAAAGTGGCGCTTTAACGGATACCATAACCTTCCCTTCTCTTATTGTTGTTAATGTTATGTAAAAGGCAGGTGTAATATGACGGTTTTATAACAGATTTGCTAGTACTCTATTAACAGACTGGTATATTTGTGAGTAATTGTTCGTATTTCACTCAATATGATTGGATTAAAAGCACGTAAACAGCCGTTAGCAAACTATTTTGATCTTTTTAATAAAAAGACTTGAAGAAATCCTATATATCTCTATCATGCGCCCTCTCTTCAAAAGAGACATTCGACCAAATGTTCGGAGGTTGACTAGAAGAGCAAGTTTTAGCGCAGTTTGAATTGGTTTTATCGGTAGTTTCGGTCAAAAATAAATTCAGAAAGGATTGTAAAAAAGCTTGACAATAAAAATGATGTAGGTAGTATATGCATCCCGCTTGAGACGG
>JBLIKA010000128.1:0-8716 GCA_047637355.1 Glaciecola sp.
CGCTCGGTCACGTCCCGGGCCGCCGCAAACACGCCCAGCACCTTGCCGGCATCATCACGGTAGACGCTGGCGTTGTAGAGCACGTCGGTGATCGTGCCGTTGACGTGACGGATAGCTAACGGATAGTCGGTCACAAAGCCCTTGGCAAAGACTCGCTGGTAGCCTTCGCGAGCCTGCACGGGGTCGGTAAAGTAGTTGGCGAAGTCGCTGCCTACCAGTTCAATCCGCTCGATACCCGTGACCTGTTCGGTGGCGGTATTGACGTCGGTAATCTTGCCCTCGGGACTGATCGTCACCAACGGATCTAAACTGGCCTCAATTAGGCTGCGGGAATACTGGGATTGGGATACCTGTTTAAACATAGTTATCGGGATGCCTTATTTAATAAAATTTACTATACAAATTACTTAAGTTTCGGAGTTGAAAGCCACTAATAAAAACAAAATTTGTATTAACTTCTTAAATATAAAATAATTCCCTCATCATCTATTGCAATCTCCCTCATGCATCATGCGCCTGAGGCTTCTATAGGTTAAATGGACGTGATAGACACACGTAAATTATATTTTCATACTTAACATATAGGCATCAATATTTAAGTATAGCGTTGCATTGACCGATTGGACTCACACCGTATTTAAGACCAAGTTAATCAGGTAAAAAATACCGTATTTCTGTCTAAGGCAAGTCTTGGTAGTCAAAGGACCGGTCACTTAGCGTAGCATCATCTGCAGATATCACTGATCCGCTAATATTGATCTCGGCATGCTTCCAAGCTGCTTCAAATCGGCTCTCCACATTCTTTGCTTCTTCAGTCTTGCCTTGCAAAATTAACGCTTCTGCAAGTCCGCGGAGCGCCCAACCGTTTTCTACCATGATCTCAAGATCTTGTTGATAGGTTGCTTCTGCTGCTGCAAACTCACCGGCAGAAATTTGTACGGCACCCAATGCATGTCTAACCGGAAAGAACCAATCTGGTGGTTCTGTGTATGGTAGTGAATCTTCCATCTCGACAGCAGTCTGAAATATTGATATCGCTGTTTGCAGATCTCCAGTGTTTACCGCAATTGAGCCTACTAGCACCGTCTCAGCAATTTCCAAAAGAATTGGTGCACTCTCGCGATTAAAAAAACGAAGTGTTTGCGTATCAGGCATGTTTCGTAACTCGGCTAATTTTGCTAGTTCTTGCTTTGCCATTGTTTGGTCATTCAAACCAACAAAAGCCTGTCCTCGTGCATAGTGCCAAATTCCACGTGCGTAAAGCAGATCCTCTGCTGGCTCAAGTGTGTCTAGGATCCCTTGCCAATCAGCAAACCTGACTTTTGCATACAGTGGTTGCGAATAGAAATGTTGTGCTACGGCCATGCCCGGTGCGCGAAGTAACTCTTCTGTTAAGGCTGCGGCAGTGCCATCGGCTAGTTCATAGGCTTTGCTTTTCCAACCACTAATGGCTGCAGTCACCCAACCAAAGTGCCAATTGTGCGGAATGTAACCGGCAAGATAAATCGGACTATTCGACCGACAGCTTTGGATAAACTCATTATCTGCCGCAGTAGCCAGCATGTTGTTCAAGGTCGCATCGTGATAACGGCCCACTCTCATATAAATATGCGCAGGCATATGAACGAGATGCCCAGCCGCAGGGGCAAGTTCCGCTAGCGTGTCTGCATAAGGCTCTGCGCGCTCTGGGTTTTTCGATTGCTCTACCGCATGAATGTATAAGTGAATTGCACCGATGTGTTTTTTATCGAGAGCCAAAGCGGTTTCTATAGTGTCGGTAATTTCCTTGGTCCAAGGTCGTGTAACGCCTTTTGCATCCCAAAAATCCCAAGGGTGAACGTCCATCATCGACTCAGCTGATAGCGCGGCAATATGGGCATCTTTCGGAAAAGCTTTCATTACTATTCGCATGCCATCTGCATATGCTTCGTTTAGAGACGTTCTATCATCTGGCTCCGTTGCTAAATATCGTTGCTGAAGTGCATTGATGAGCATTTGTTCCTTGGCGCTCACGTTTTCACTCAATTCTTTTGCCGTTTTAGCTAAGCCAAAAGCGCGAGGAGCATTTTCAGCTGCCATATCTACATTCACATTTGGCCCCAAAACTAGTGCGCTGCCCCAATAACACATAGCACAGCCTGAGTCGTAGATCGTTGCTTCGTTAAACGCAAAATCAGCTGCCGCGTGGTTAAACGCATAAGACAAGGCAAGCCCTTGGTTAAAGTACTGTTGTGCAATCGGAGATTTGGTTGTAATGGGAAATTTTACACCACCTAAACCGCTAAATAACGGTTGCCGCCAGTTGCTTTCAGCAAGCTCTAAATCTGTTTTCTTTTCTAAGCCGCTATCAGTGCTTTTGCTATGAGTACTGCCATCACAACCCACTAAGAAGATCATCGAGGCAAACGCCAGCATAATTATTTTTAATTTGAGTACAGTCAACATTCGCATAACTGTTTATCCTTTTCTTATTTAAGTTATCTCTCGCATAGCTCTGCTAGAATAAAGGCAATAGTAATATTGTTATAAAAACTCCAGCGAGCCTCCTCAATCATTGAGGCTAGATCCAATAGGAGGTCAAGCGAATACCTCACCACATTGTTCATTAAGAACCCACTGGCGTATTACTGCTCTGACTACTAAACCTGTCGAGGCTGCGTCGACTGAAAACTGTCTTCCAATAGAACCTTGGAAGCCAAAGTCCAGTGCATCAAGATTATCATCACTGCTTGGTCCAATTTGTGCGGCATGGATAACGCTAGCTCAACTGGTTGGTTTATCCCGTTAGTTGAGCCATAAATAATATCTAAAAGTGTTGCCTTTTCCTTGATCTGGATCAAACTATCGAGAGGGACCTGCGAGCATCGTTTAGCGAGTCATTATGTTCCATGGCAACAGGCACTCGATATCTTTATGATTTCGTCTTGATTAGCTAGGACAAGAAAGACCGAGCGCAAAAGGTAATTAGAGGGACAGCCATTGCAAGTTGCTTAAAAACATCGATTGTAAAGGTCGGCATATGGCACATACTTCTCTCACAACTTTGAACGACTTATGTCCGTTATTTAGTTTTACCCCATTTTCGTGGACACACTATAATTGTTGTAGAGCCGACCGTCAGAGATACATCCTCGACGATCCGCAATAAGCTCAAAGCGAAAATGATCAAAACAAATCATAAAGCAAAAAACAATTTAAAGCGGTTTCATAATGTTAGTGTGAGTTGCAAATATTAATATCCAGTTTCAAACATTAATATGTTTGCAAAATTGATGATTTTGACTGAAGTTTAATGGGGGATTTATAGTATAACTATTGCTCAGTTATACTAAATAAAAATAGACGCTCGCAGAATGAGTTGCGTCCATAACTTCTCATTAGCAGCGTTAACTTTCAGTTTTTTTAACTGTGTTTGCTCTACTTTTGATTAATCCGAAAACGGCGCCACCAATTGCTCCTGCTATGCTCTGTGTAAGTAAACCTGAAAGTCCTCTTGCACCAGCAATTATGCTCACATTCAATATTGGATGCATGGCAGCGAGTATAGTAAACATTGCGACAGCCCCAGCTAGGGCATACAACCAAATTTGTGACTTCTGCGGCTCATTAATCGTATTTTGTAAAGGCTTTACTAGCAATGTGTTTGCTATCAATACAGCGACCGACATGGCAATTAGCATGCCTACTAGTACGATGACACCATAAGTGGGTAGCAATCCCACAAAATCAACAAAAACCGTTTTTATGCGGACACTCAAAGGAATTTCAGCGCCGACAGATATTAATCCAGCTAGAACTGATTGAGTGTGCAAGGCACTCGCAATTAAAAAAGTAATCATAGTAGTAACCAACATTTGAAAAAGAAATAAGCCAAAACGCACTAATTTAGTTCTTTGATGATTGTTAATTTGGCTTTCCAATGTTTTCACTCTTTGTTTGTGCTTACTGTGACTATATATGTTTTTTTCTTACGTTGTGATTATTATGTTCTCGTTTTATTATACTTGCGGCAAGAAAAAAATGATTCACGGTCAATGGTTTTCTCTTTTAAAAAGGATAATGATGCTAAACAAGTTTCCCACGTTCATTGCTAGATTGATTGGTTCATCTTTAGTGCTAGTCGCGTTTAATTGGCAAGTAGTATATGCCCAGACTACCCCAGCTCTCGTTGATACTAATTTTGATGTGGAATTAGTCGTCGATGGATTGCCTAAATCGTGGTCCATTAACCTTTCTCCAGGTAATGAAATTTTTGTAACGGACAGAAACGGAAGCGTCATCGTATATGACCAACAGTGGAACAAAAAAACGTTTACAACTCCGATAACCGATTTAATTGTAGATAGTCAGGGAGGATTCCTCGATTTAGCTTTTCATCCAGATTTTGACACAAATTCGTGGATATATTTAAGCTACAGTGCGGGAACCAGCGACTCAAATCGATTGAAAGTAGTTAGATTCAAAATGCCTAATTCGGGCAACGAAATTAAAACAGTCGAAGACATTTTTAGCGTCAATACAGACAAAAATACGCCAGTGCATTATGGTGGTCGTCTCGTATTTTTAGCAGATAATAGCCTACTTATAAGTACTGGCGACGGCTTCGATTTTCGTGAGCAGGCGCAGGTAAAGTCCTCGCACTTAGGTAAAATAATAAGAGTAAGCGATATAGGCAAAGCCTTGAGCGATAATCCTTTCTTTGAGAAAGAGATGCCTAACAGCAATGCCAGTTACGTATATAGTCTGGGGCATCGCAACCCACAAGCATTATTGGTAGGCGATTCAGGTTTGATTATTTCGCACGAGCACGGCCCAGCGGGTGGCGATGAGATTAATATTATTAAGAAAGGTAATAATTATGGTTGGCCAATTATTACTAACGGTCAAGATTATTCGGGGGCTGTTATCACGCCGTTTACCGAGTACCCCGGGATGCAACAACCTGATTTTGATTGGACGCCCTCTATTGCTCCCTCAGGCATGATTTTATATGTGTCTGATAAATTTCCGTCTTTATCTCAACATTTAATTGTGACTTCACTCAAGTTCAAACAGCTTAGAGCGTTACTGTTAAATGGAGACAAGGTTTCGAATGAGCGTATATTACTGCCAAATTTTGAACATAGACTCCGAGATATAGAACAAGACAGCGATGGAAATATTTTATTATTAACTGATGGCGATCATACCAAGATTTTTAAGTTAACTACGAAATAGGCTAAACATAAATTAAATCTGTTAACATTATTCCAAC
Organism: Glaciecola sp.; assembly: GCA_047637355.1. Lineage (GTDB taxonomy): Bacteria > Pseudomonadota > Gammaproteobacteria > Enterobacterales > Alteromonadaceae > Glaciecola. Next base: position 5,255 of record JBLIKA010000128.1, read on the forward strand.
AATTAGTTTGATGAATATCGGCTATAATTCGACAAAAAGCTTTTGCCATTCATATTCTTAACGTTAAGCGTTACAATGTGTGTACAATTTTGAAATCAAGTTTATTCCTGCAGGTTAGTTCTATTTATATGAACAACTGATATGAACAAAAACCAGCATAAAAAAGAGGGTTAAATAGTGTTAGAAGATTATCGTAAACACGTAGAAGAACGTGCCGCTGAAGGCATTCCACCAAAGCCATTGAATCCAGAGCAAGTTGCTGGCCTAGTTGAACTATTGAAGAACCCGCCAGCAGGCGAAGAAGCATTTTTATTAGAATTAATTTCAGAACGCGTGCCTCCTGGCGTTGATGAAGCTGCTTATGTTAAAGCTGTATTTTTAAGCGCTATTGCTAAAGGCGAAGAGTCTTGCGACTTAGTTAGTGCTGATGCTGCTGTGCAGTTACTCGGTAATATGCACGGCGGTTATAACATCGAAACCTTAGTCGGTTTGCTAGACAACAATGATTTAGCTGAACTTGCTGCAGAAGAGCTTAAGCATACCTTATTGATGTTTGATGCTTTCCATGATGTTGATGAGAAGCATAAAGCTGGCAATGCATTTGCGACTGATATTATGCATTCTTGGGCTGAAGGCGAGTGGTTTACTTCTCGCGATGATTTAGCTGAGAAAATCACAATGTCTGTTTTCAAAGTGACGGGTGAAACTAATACTGATGATTTGTCACCAGCACCTGATGCTTGGTCTCGTCCTGACATTCCCCTGCATGCTCGTGCAATGTATAAAATGACACGTGAGGGTTTAACCCCTGAAGTTCATGGCGAACTAGGTCCACTTGCTCAAGTTGAACAAATTAAAGCGAAAGGCCACCCTGTTGTATTCGTCGGTGATGTCGTAGGCACAGGGTCTTCGCGCAAATCAGCAACCAACTCAGTACTTTGGTTCTTTGGTGATGACCTTCCTGGCGTGCCAAATAAACGCGGTGGTGGTGTTTGTATCGGCGGCAAAGTTGCTCCTATTTTCTTCAACACAATGGAAGATGCTGGTGCACTAGTATTTGAAGCTGATGTCGACAAACTAAACATGGGTGATGTGATTGATATCTATCCATTTGCGGGTGAAGTTAAAAACGCTGAAACAGGCGAACTACTTTCGACTTTTGAATACAAGTCAGACGTATTACTTGATGAAGTGCGTGCTGGTGGTCGTATTAACTTAATCATCGGTCGTGGCTTAACGGATAAAGCTCGCGAAGCGCTAGGTTTAGAAACAAATGATATGTTCCGCAAGCCTCTAGTTCCAGTTGCATCGACCAAAGGCTTTACATTAGCCCAAAAAATGGTTGGTAAAGCGTGTGGTGTAGAAGGTATTCGCCCAGGCACTTACTGTGAGCCTAAAATGACGACTGTAGGCTCGCAAGATACAACGGGTCCTATGACGCGTGATGAGCTTAAAGACTTAGCATGTTTAGGCTTTACTGCGGACCTAACAATGCAGTCATTTTGTCACACTGCTGCTTATCCAAAGCCTGTAGATATTGATACTCAGCATACATTACCTGATTTCATTATGAATCGCGGTGGTGTGTCGTTGCGCCCGGGTGATGGTATTATCCATTCTTGGTTAAACCGCATGTTATTGCCAGATACAGTTGGTACTGGTGGTGACTCACATACGCGTTTCCCAATGGGTATTTCATTCCCTGCTGGTTCAGGCTTAGTTGCATTCGCAGCCGCCACCGGTGTTATGCCTTTGGATATGCCTGAATCAATATTGGTTCGCTTTAAAGGTGAAATGAAGCCAGGCATCACGCTTCGTGATTTAGTTCACGCTATTCCGTTATATGGCATTAAGAATGGATTACTGACTGTTGCTAAGAAAGGCAAAGTCAATGCATTTTCTGGTCGTATACTCGAAATTGAAGGTTTAAATGATTTAACGGTTGAGCAAGCATTCGAATTGTCAGACGCCTCTGCAGAGCGATCTGCTGCAGGTTGTACAATCAAATTGTCCGAAGAATCAATTGCCGAGTACTTGACTTCAAACATCACTATGCTTCGCTGGATGATAAACGAAGGCTATGGCGACCCAAGAACATTAGAGCGTCGTGCGCGCAAAATGGAAGAATGGTTAGCTAAGCCAACATTAATGCAAGCTGATGCTGATGCAGAATACGTAGAAGTACTTGAAATTGATTTAGCTGAAATTAACGAGCCAATTTTGTGTTGTCCAAATGATCCGGATGATGCTAGAACATTATCTGAAGTTGCTGGCGACAAGGTTGATGAAGTCTTTATTGGCTCCTGCATGACGAATATTGGTCACTTCAGAGCCGCGGGTAAACTTCTTGAACAATTCAAAGGCACACTGCCAACACGTTTGTGGATGTCTCCACCAACGAAAATGGATGAAGCTCAGTTAATGGAAGAAGGTTACTTCAGTATTTATGGTAAAGCTGGCGTAAGAATGGAAATGTCGGGTTGTTCATTATGTATGGGTAATCAAGCACGAGTACTTGCAGGCGCTACAGTGTTATCTACATCAACGCGTAACTTCCCTAACCGTTTAGGTGATGGCGCAAATGTATACTTATGTTCAGCTGAAATGGCTGCTGTTGGCGCTATTGTTGGTCGTATACCAACCGCTAATGAATATATGGAATACGCGAGCAAAATTGAATCAATGAGCGGTGAAGTGTTTCGCTACTTGAACTTTGATCGCATGCCTAAGTTTAGCAAAGCTGCTGAAGCAGCCAAAGCAAACATCATTCCTGCGTTGAACATCGCTTAATTTCGATTCAATGTTAATAAGGTAAACGGCTGTTTACGCAACGTTTACGCGTATATGATAAATACTAAAAACGCTGACGCTCTGCACAAGGGGCTCGGCGTTTTTTTATTTATTTTGTAGCTTAGTGCTAAATTTTTCTGTAAAGAACAAAAAAGTCATCAACAGACATTTGACTTACATATATACTAAGTGGTATTCAACGAAACAATGTTCAAACAACGTAATTAGAACAAGATACGTTGATAACAACTACAACAAGGATTGCGTCGTGAAACAATACTTATACTGCAGTGTCATTGGCTTGGTTGCCATTATATGTACCTCGCTATTATCAGCACAAGCTTTAGCACAAAAAGGCAATACAACCGATTTAGCCAAGCATCTTAAGGCTGATGCAAACGAAGTAATAATGGATGCTAGTGATGAACTAACTGAAGAAGAGCTAGCCTTACTAGCCGATGACGGTAATATAAATATCGAGTTTGCTAACATATCTCTTCAAGTTGAGTTTGCCGACTCTTTTGAAGAAAGAGCGCTTGGACTAATGTATCGTAAAAGTTTGTGTGAAGACTGCGGCATGCTTTTTCAGTTTGATGACGAGCGTATAGCAAGTATATGGATGAAGAACACCTTCGTTGCCTTAGATTTGGCTTATATTACAGTAGATGGTCG
>JBLIKA010000129.1:0-8553 GCA_047637355.1 Glaciecola sp.
ATAGCGATAAACACAAGGCGCTCAGAATGATTAAAACACTGAGCTCAGCGCAAGTCACCGAACCGATTCATCAAAGAGCGATAGGTCAGCATAGTAAATATGCCGCCTATCTGAAGCAAAATGGTCTAGTTGATTATCAACACAACCCACCCATTATTTGAAAAAGAACAGGACTATTTCGGTAGCAATCAGAATAATAATTATCCATTCTAAAAACGATGAATGCTTATGGTTTTGCTCTGCTGCCAACATGTCATAAAGATCATGAATAGTACGTAGTTTCAGGTTTAATAATTCAATTCTTGGTTTTAGTTCTAAGTATCTTGATAAGCTTAAATACAAGTGCTCAACCACCGGGAAGTCCCAAAAGAATTCAGGCGTGTCCAATAGGCTGTAGTGCAACATAATGTCACTTTTTGTCTGAAATAGCTGGCCTCTCAATTTTGCTAACGCTTTGCGACTTAATGGTATTTTTCCTGTTTGTGCTAAGGTATTAGTCAAATATTGATTACTATTAATGGTCTCCTCGGCACGGGACTCAAAGTGCTGTAATTTCGCTGACTGCGCAAATGCATGACTCAACGCTAACAAACTATCAACTTGTATATTGGGTAATGAAAGCATGTCATCGGCAACCAATAACTGAGTTGACTCCTTGTCCGCCTTAACAAACTGATATCTATCGATTTGTAGCGGATTTAAGCCTTTAGCAATGTTCTTTAGCACCGTGAGATATTGTTCTTGTTTCGCAGGGTTAACCCCCCATGCTACCAATACGCCGTAATCAAAAATAAACAGGTGACCTTTAGGCATCTCGACATGCACTGCATCGCGATATTTTTGCACTATAAATAGCCTTTCAAACTGAGCTTTAACTTCGTCTAAGTCAATTTGCGCTGCAAATGCAATAATCTCTGTTTTATTATTGAAGAAACTCATTTTTTGCCTCTCCTGTGGAGTCAATTTTTTTATTACCTGGCTTTATAACCAAGCAGGTCCTTAATTTACTTTTTCCAAAAACTGAAAGTGACGCAAAGTCTTCTTTTAAAATCGGTAAGTGTTGATAATCCAAATCAATATCTTCGCTGTCACCTGCATCACTTTTATTATTAGCATCCAACCTAGTGCCTATTTCATTATAAAAACCTTCACTACCATCTGGGTCATGCAAATATAAACACCTTTCATCAGCATGAGTTATTGCAACCCAGTGTGGCGTTTTTTTACCATCAAATTGATAAGTACTAATAAGACAAATGACACCTAACCCTTTAACCAATGCGCTCTCAATTTGCGACAGTTGTATTTCCGTTTTATGCACTCGCACATTCGCGTTCTTAGCTTTCTCTATAAAATCTTGTTCCACAATGCGCATAATTGATTTTTTATGCTCACTACGGACGCCATCAACGAATAAGTTGTTAACTTGTGTCGTATAAACCTCAACTTCAAATCCACGCTCATTAGCAGCTAAAGCTAGCCCTAATGGGTGACAGCCACCATGGCCTGAGGTCATAAAAATAGTGGTTGCATGGCGCCAAATATCAATTTCAGTCGCTTGATCAAATCGAATATTTTTGTCTAAGTACTTCATTGCCATCATCAAAGCACTTGACCCACAAGTAAAGTCCGTAGTTTGTTTGTACCAAGGATAATAACCCATTGTATTAGCCATCGTTATTTGCTGAATCGATTTTTGGAAACGCAACGCATCTGCGCCTGTCTCATAATATTGGCGATAGATACCAAATTTACGGTAGCCCAATTTTTTATACATTTTAATAGCCGTGAGGTTGTCCTCAGCTACTTCCAAACGCATGAATAAGCGTTGCTCCGTTATCGCCAACTCTTCAAGCTTTAGCAACAACGCTTGTGCAATGTTTTGTCCTCTAGCTTTTGCCAATACAGCAAGCGAATATAAACGTCCTGAGCGACTACCTTTGCGCAGAATTACAAGACCATAACCCAATACTTCATCCGCTCTTTTAGCTAAAACTAAAATTCCATGCGCTGCTTTTATCCAATAGCTCATGCGCCTACGCGACAATCTGTCGGTTTCAAAACACTCTAGTTCGATATTCTCTAAAGCAGCTAAATCTTGGATAGTTGCCAGTCGCAACTGGATATTATGCGCATTAAGAACCACTGTATCAGCGACCACGTGCTTCCAACCTGTTTGCAAATTCTTGCATAATTATCATATACAGTTCCTTGCCAAGATATAAATCTTCTACCTTCGACTCAATACTTGGATTATCATTTACCTCAATGACATAAACTTTGCCATTAGCTTGTTTAATATCGACACCATACAAACTTTTCCCAATCATTGAACAAGCCTTAATCGCTGCATCAAGCACCGGCTTTGGTACTTCAAACGTTGGCAACGTTTCGAAAGCACCTGACGTATTGGTCGCTGAACCATGGTTGTAAATTTGCCAATGGCCTCTCGCCATATGATAGCGACACGCATATATAGGACGACCGTTCAACACACCAATCCGCCAGTCAAATTCAGTGAAAATGTATTCTTGTACCAACACTAAAGCTGACTCATGTAACATTTTTTCTAGTTTATTCTTAAGCTCTTCAACATCTGCAACCTTAAAAACACCCATTGAAAATGAACTTTCAGGCAGTTTCAATACCATCGGGAAACCGAAGTCTTCAGCTAACTTTTCGCAAGTTAGCGCATGGTTATCGGACACAAAATGACTGCGTGGCGACGGTACCTTGTGATAACTAAAAGCGTCATGTAAAAACACTTTGTTACAGCATTTCAAAATACTCGTGGCATCATCCATAACAACCAAACCTTCTTGCTCAGCTTTACGAGCAATATGATAAGTCGGGTGATTAATAGCGGTTGTTTCGCGTATAAATAGAGCGTCATAATGTGCAATATTTGCCGCTTGCGTGGAATTTATAACTTCAGCATTAATACCAACCAACTTTGCCGCCTTGATAAAATGCTTAATGGCTTTTTCATCACTTGGTGGCCTCGCTTCGTTTTCATTGCACAAAATAGCCATATCCCAACGCGCCTGCTTTCTCTTGTTGCCGCGCCGCCACGTTTTTAGCATATAGTCTTGTAACGCTTTAGCCAGTTCTGCCTTGCCATTGCTTTCAGCTAACTGCCAATCCCCAAAGCCAACGGTCATCATCGTTGCGTTAGCCTGTTTACTTACTGACACGCGCAAGAACGGAGCTGGAAAGCGCTCAAAAGCAAACTTTGCAATAGCGCCCATAGAAGCTGTTTTTGTGCTACCGAAAAAAACGTCACAATGACTGCCATCTGACACCTCATCACTCAGTGCTTTTGGTAACGTAATAGTTTTCATTTGCAACGACTGCTCTTGGCTCTCAATAATCAAATCATTGATAGTATTGACGCTAGGTAACACTTTGTGTGTTCTAGCCTCGGCTAAAAGAGAACAGTAGTACCCCTTACTCAAATACCTATCCGTAGCACACAAATTTATGACACGCATTTTGCCTTCATCACGTTTAGGATATTCAGATAAATACCTATCAAAATCAATCACTTCACAATCATGCAAATCTAATTGACTAAATTCATCAGGCGAGTCAACAACAATTAATGTCATTATCATTTTGGGTTCCAAATAAAATAAAAATTACAGAGTTTACATCGCGCGGAATATAGTCTTTACGTACACTATATCAAGATAAAAATAAGCTAATTTGAGTGAAATAAATTGTTCTTCAAGAGCATTTTTTTTTACTCGCCTTTGTAGATGAGCGACATACACTTAAAACGTCGATTCACTTATCAATTGGGAAATTTTATGAAATATACATTACTTGTGGCTAGCTTGATTTTTGTTACATCCGCGTTTGCAGATGACCGTCCTGTCGCAGATGCAGAGGTTATAATGGAATATAAAGAATACTGTAAAGAAATTGCGGACGAAGAAGGAACAGGCAAACCAGCGATGGACCAATTCTTACTAACTTGCATAAACGATGAGCTAGAATCGGAAGGATTTCAACCTATTACCAAGCTGCCAAAATAACAAAAAACTGCACTTTCTCTGAAGGTGCAGCTTTTTCATGGAGATAGCTTATCTCGATACAATTATTGCACAGCTAACTGCATATAAGCAGTTACCTCTTGTACTCCCAAGTTATTCTGACTCTTTAATTTATTTAAGTAGACTGGTATTTTGACTGCTTGGGCAAGGTCAGAAGGTGCAAAACTAGCTAACACCTGTTGTAGCTTTGGATCCAAAAAAGAGTGTGACGCAATTGGCAATACCAAACGACTTTGCACCGAACAGGCCATTGTAACGGCAACATCTATCGAAGATGTTCGCAACTTTGCTTTGCGTAAGTTAGGATGCAGTTTCGCCAGTTTGTCGTTAACCGAGGGTGACCACTCAATATTAATGTCATGAACTTCGCTATTAGTTTTATCGTTACTGCCATGTGACTGATACATACAAAGCGATACTTCAAACAACAAAGCACTGTCAATATCATCCGATTTAACTTGTGACGTCGTTAAGGCAAAGTCGATACTGTGCTCATGCAGTTGTCGAGTGATTTGTTCGACCGTCGCAATTTCATGCTGAAAGCTTACGCTATTGAAGTGAGTGAGCAAGCTTGGCAGCACATTGGATAAAAAAAGTAAAAACGCATTTTGCGTCGAAGCACAACCTATGTGCTGACACTCCTCTTGGGCTAACGATTTTCTTGCTTTTGATAATGTATCCGACAGCGCTTGTGCGAAAGGGATTAGCTTTTCACCTGCAGGTGAGATTTGAATGCTATTTCGGTTTCGAATAAATAATGCCGTGTTGAAGTACTCTTCCAACAATTTAATACGAGCACTAACTGCCGACTGAGTTAAATATAAGTTTTCGGCAGCACGACCAAAATGTCGAGTTTCAGCCACTTCCAGAAAGGTAGTTAAGAATCTAATATCCACAAAAAAACCAGTAATCTATTGATTACTGGTTTATAACTTGGTTTTCACTATAAGTGCAATGCTTAATGTCACAACTCAGCAAAAAAAAATGCCTTAGCGTGGACTTTCAGTATCGTCACTTTGCTTACTGCGAGTCTCAGCCAACAGCTTACTGGCGCGTTTTTTACGCATCAATTCCGCCTTAGTCTGCTCCTCTTTACTTTCATCACGTTGCTTTCCTACAATCAAATCTTGATTGTCAACATCGTCACTTTCTTCTTTGCGAAATCTGTAATCTTTACTCATAACACTTAGCCATAAATTCTGAATTTGCATAATAGAAAAATCGCTAAATAAGTACAACAAATTATTTTTTCCTTGAGGGCAAAAATAATTGATTAATCAACATAACCTTCATTCGCACTAATCGTTAACGGATGATAACCAGGTTTCGCCTGCTCAAATGCTTTTTTCGCAAACGCTTTGCCTTCGGCTGTTTTCGATAATTCACGATACAAAGGCTTGACTAGTTTATTACGTCCAATGCTAGTCAAATACTCATACAAACGATCATATGCCGGTTTGTATTCATTTTTCACTGCGATCATTAACCAACTATGAGCAATCTCATTATTTTTGCTGGCCGTTAAAGAGAATGCAGCATCTAATTCACCTAACTGGTTTTCATTTAAGACTTCGGGCATGTTATTCAAAAAGTATAGCCATTGATGCACAGTCCAATCTTGCGTTTGGATCATGTTAGCGCTGTTCTTTCCCGCTAACCATTGTTCACGTGCATTGTCGACGTTCACAAAAGCATCAGACTCTGGCACAGGTGCGCCTTCAGGAATACCGGGTTGAAAAATCCATTCATTAATGCGTGCCTTGTCCAGTTTGTCTGCGTATTGGCTTAGCAAGGTATCGTCGAGGTAAGCGATAAACTCGTCGGTAGTAATACTTTTAAAAGAAAAATGTTCGAAATAACTTAAAAGAAATTTATCAAAATTATCACGTCCAATTTTTTGTTCTATTTCGCGCAAAAATAGCGCACCTTTTTCATATGGAATATTAGAAAATACATCATCTGGGTTCCTACCACGTAAATCAATTGCCAGAATTTGATCATCCGGTGTTAATGAGTTTATATCTGCTTGCAAATCTTGATAACCAAGCACGGCTTCCATATTGTACCTGTCTTCACCGTATACCATTTCCATTATGCGGTAGGTCAAATAAGTAGTGAAACCTTCATTCAGCCACAAATCACGCCATGTTGCATTAGTCACTGTGTTACCTGACCAACTATGTGCTAGCTCGTGAGCTATTAACGATACAAGGCTTTTATCACCCGCAATGACGGTTGGCGTGATGAAGGACAATCTTGGGTTTTCCATGCCACCAAAAGGAAATGAAGGAGGTAAAATTAGTAAGTCATAACGGTCCCAGCTATAAGGGCCGTATTTATTTTCAGTCGCAATTAACATGCTTTCGGTATCTTCAAACTCAGCGGCAGCAGCTTCCAATAAAGCCGGTTCAGCATACACACCAGTGCGCTCCCCCATTGCTTTAAATTGCAGATCGCCGATAGCCAAAGCAATCAAATACGAAGGGATCGGTTGTGGCATATTAAATTCGTAAACGCCATCGCGTTCAGTATCAGGGTCATTTGACGCACTCATCACAGCTAGCAACTCTTTGGGTGTTCTAATAGTTGCAGTATAAGTAACTCGGACCTGAGGTGAGTCTTGTAACGGAATAAAGCTTCGTGCATGCACTGCTTGCGCTTGAGTAAACAAAAATGGATGCTTTTTACCCGCTGTTTGCGCTGGTGTTAGCCACTGTGCTCCGGACGCTGAAGGTGATGTTTCATAATTTATAGTCAGTGTGTCAGCCCCTTCTGGCAGACTGATGTGCAACGCTGCACCTAAATTTTCATCTGCCGCTTTTAACTCAAAAGGAACTTCATTTCCTTGGCTTGTAACGCTGAGAATATCCAGTTCGCGAGTGTCCAATATCAGCTCATCTGCATTCTCTTTTTGACGTTTTACCGTCACTTGCACGCTACCAATGAGCTTTTTAGTACTAAAGTCAGCGGTTAAATCAAGATTGAGGTGCGTTACCAACACTACATCTGGGTTGGCATAAGAATGATAATCTTTACTGACATCAATGGCAGAACTCGTTGCCGTATCATTTTGCGTATTCTGCTCAACCATATTCTCAGTCATATTCGAGGGCATGTCCTCAACTGGAGAGCAAGCTACCAAAGAAATAGCTAAGGTCAACGCACTTAGTCTAAAAAGGTTTTTCATTTAATTTTTCCATCTCTATGTTTTTGAATTATTATTAATTTTTGGTTTTTTCAAAGACTGATTTGTATTTATTTTCCAATATATATTATCTCAACTAACTCAGTTTGACATAAAACCACATGCAAAAAAATAGAACCCTTTTATTCGCTTAAATTACGACTACTTTTCGATGTTTTTTGCCTGCTAATCATTAACATGAGTATCGCTAATAACGTGGTAGGTATCCATACAGAATTAGTTACCGCGGTCGATACTAAAGAAATAGTAAGTTTTTCGCACTTTACTCCAAAGCGCATCTACTGGATTCCAAAGGGTTACCCATTTTTATGTTAGATATTTCGATCAGGCAAAAAATCATTATCGCGTTATCACTGTTCATCGTAATTACTGCAATTCTCATTGGCTCTATCAGTGTCATCACCGCTAAAAACAATATATCCGAACGAGTCTTAGAAAAAGAATTACCAATATTAATAACCGGTATTACAAACGAAATCAATGCGGGTATAGAGAAAATGCAAATCCTCGCAGCACAAATTGCGACCGATCCTTTCATATTACAAGCAGTCGCAAAAGGTATTAACTCAACTGAAGAAAAACTCCTTGTTGACAGACTGAAGTCAACCGCGTTGCTCAACCGGCTGTCTACAGCCTCATTCGCTGATAAAAAAACGGCCCAGTATTGGAATCAAGACGGATTTTTAAGAGTATTGCAGAACGACAATGCCGACGGTTGGTTTTTTTCGTACACCAAAAGCAGGAAAGAAAGTTCAGTGAGTGTTTATGAGGATCCAAATACAGGTAAAGTTGATCTCTTTGTGAACTATCAGCAGATAAATGGTAGAGGACTATCCGGTACCTCTCGGTCGTTTGATGACGTGATAACCATGTTGAATGATTTTAAGATTGAGCAAACTGGTTTTGTTTATCTTATCGACAGCAAAGGAAAAGTGCAGCTCAACGGCAGCGGAGCTATTGAAAGCAATAGTAACATTTCTGATATTTATAATTATTCATTCAATACCGAATTGAAGCAGCAAAAAGCTTTCTCGGTGGTGTCGGCTGACAGAGACGGAAAAGAGTTATTGCTAGCACTCGGTTATATACCAAGTATGCAATGGTACTTGGTTGCTGAAGTACCCACGTCTGAAGTTTTTGCCACTGTTACTGAAACCAAATGGCAAATTTTTATTTGGTCCACTATTATCGTTATTGTTGGTGCCGTTGTTGCTTATTTCATGTCCGCGTCAGTAACAAAACCGATTGTTGAATTAGCCGCTTTATTTGACCAACTGGGGCAAGGAAAAGCTA
>JBLIKA010000130.1:0-8527 GCA_047637355.1 Glaciecola sp.
CCTCAATGCGGTGTTCAAAGCATTGCCCTATGCTGATACGGTTGAAAAGATCGAAAATCTGCTACCGTGGAATTTCAAAAAGACTAAACCTAACTGGTTACCTACGCACGTTCAATAAGCGCTTACCCTTATTACTTTGGGCACATAGTTTAGGTTGTGTAACCCAAATAACTTGACCACTACCTCACTACAGCAATCTGCTAAAGATTAGTGATGGGTCTTTTTTTAACTTTTCGGCCATTTTATACCGTGCTTCTTGATACATAGAAGAATAGGGGTGATTTTGACCACCTTTGGTGTATTCAAAATCAGTTAGGAGTCCAATGATCGTTTGGTTTGCCAGTGAAGAAATCTCGGCGTCTCCACTGTCAGCAAGTAATATTAGCTGGCCCATATTACTTGGATGAGCTCCTGCTTGGTAAACTACTTCCATAAGCTTTCGAGCATCTTTGACATTGCTTAATAAAGCATTTTGTGTCAGCGAACTCATGACCTCTTCACTGATATAAAGCTCATCAGTATCAAGGGAGGCCATATGCATAGCAGCATCCAGCCTTGTTGTTAAGTCATCAGAGCCCGCGTTAAAAAATATACTTTCTAATACCGCCCCCAAATTGTCTTCATCCGAACTATATCCGTGATTATTCACAAAACTAAGAGAGGCTTCTTTCCATTCAGCTTCCGCTGCATCGTCAAGGTAAAATGAATCGGCTACTAAAACTTGAGAGGTTTCGATAGTGGCTGTTTGTGGCACGCTTTGCAGAACCATAGGGTCGAAGGCTTTCTCTCCATCTAGTTGCTCTTTAGCTAAGATCTGGTCTAACAGTTTCTCAACTTTATGTTCTTCAGCTAAGAGTTGGATTAACAGCTGCTCAACTTTATGCTCTTGATGCGATAATGATTGCTCAAGCATCTTGTTCTGCTGGTACGCTCGTAGACTCGTAGCCCCTAATGAACATAAAACAACAAGGGAAAATCCATATACTGATAAGGTGTAAAATCTATTTTTACGGGGCTTATTCGTTTGCATAACAGTGATTACCTCTATGGCTAAATGGCTAAATGATTAAAGAACAAATCTATTTTACTATGCTGTGATCGATTAAATAGAGACGTGATAGACGCATTGCTAATAAGCACGTATAAAACAATGCAGACCAGTGATGGGCTAAAAAAAAGCAAGTGGAGCTTTTCCACTTGCTTTTAAAAGATAATTTTCTCGTACTTTGCAATTCTAAACCAAGTAGTCCATTAATAACTGCAATCTCAAAAACTACTTAGCCAAAAACTTAAGCGCTCGGCTTAAGCTTATGGGACTGCAAATCTAATCTATAGCCCCACATTTTTTGGCAATTCCAACCAAATTAGGCCAATCACCACGACTCTTGAGAATTGAATCTGTCGTTCTAATAAAAAATTTCATCTTGTCGCCAGTAGCCCTCTCAAGAACATGGTCTGCATATCTAGCTGAAAGTTTTCTATTCTTTAGTGATCCGCCTCGTCCATCGTAAGGATACATTTTATAACCCTTATCGCGATTTGACTCACCATTCGCAAGACGGCCCCGCTCGGACGACGTCCCTAAGTTCAAGACACAATACCCCCAAATCCCTTCGATCATTTCGTCGTAAAAATCGCCCTGATTTGATAAATTCTCGTCACAAAATCCATACTTATATCTATCGTAAACATTAAAGAAAAGATTAACGACAGCTTCTCCTCCACTAGTGCCGATACTACTATAATCGTATGCGTCAACGCACCTAGGGTGATTAAATTCAGGACTATCAAAGTCAGACAACTCGAAGTTAGCATGAGCTTGGGTTGGTAAAAGCATGACACCGAACATGAGAGTTGGGATTGCTGCTATTAGTTTTAATCTTTTAAACATATATATACATCCTTTAAAAAAAAAGCACATTAATGTAAGCGTTTTCATTTGAACGCTAAAGAAAACAGAGAGCGGTACTAGTTTTGTAACGATTATCAAGACTAATTCTCTGCTATAATCAAAGAGATGATGAAAAAATTTTAAAAAATGAAACTTTCCTATCACAACTTAATTATTTTATTATTTCGCTGATTAAAATCTGAAGTCCATCAAATTTTAAGCTACTTACATAGCCCTGCGAGCACTCATTAATTGATCTGACGTTTTATTATTTCAATCATATCTCGCCTCAAACAACCATATTAATATTCGCATAAAAAATCTTGAAAGCATTTTCCACTCTCTACTTGAGCATTACCGGAAACGGCATTCAGCTGATTGCAAAAAGCGCGCCGATCGACAGATAACTGATTTTCTTCGCCGGCAATTTCTTACTTGTTAGCGTATTATTATTAAAAAACATAAATATATTCCTACTATTTTTATTGTTAGAGGTTGAATAAATTTCGTTTTAAATAACTCACAAAGCATTTCTTTAACATACGTTGTTAACAAGATATTTCGACGCTTCACAATGGCAAGAAAAGTAACACAACCAAAATCACTAAGATATAATTATTTACACTTTATTTACACTTTATTTACACTTTATTTACACTTATACCAAAAGAATTAATTAAGTGATCAGTTTTATCCAGTTTCTTGTGCATAAGCTTTTCACTTGGCTGACTTGATTTCTAAAGTTATTCTAACCCTCGCTTACTTGTTCAACTGTATAGTTAACTTAGTTAACCATACACCCAGTGCGCCGAGATAAATCGGTAGAAGATTGGAGCGCAGGCCGCCCCGGGTGCAAGTCCTCTACTTGGTAAGGTAATCGAGTCATGAGCTTTGCATCGTAAGGTATCGTACCCAACAAACCTACCTAACAAAGACATCCAAAATAGCACAGTTGTTTCATCCCTCCTTACCGTAAAAGCAGGCTTGCGATTTACATCGCCCTTCCCACTAATTTATAGGGAATAAATTAGAACAGCTTTAGCTGGCCCCAAGGGTGAGCGCCATGGATGGCAGCGAATAAAAGCGCCCGGTACATTTATCTTCTTTGTTGGCTTCACGGGCTATGTATTCATTCAAATCACGCATCAGCCAACTGATGTCATACAAACGCATCCGGTAGTCAGCGCAAATACGGTAGCCGCGCTATCAATGGCAAAGATACCGGCCAAAAATAACAACCTGTTTTCTACCCAACCCCGCCTATGCTCATAGTTTTGGCCCGAATACTTATCCACAGCGCGGCTGCCGCACCACATAAAAAATAGCGCCTAACACAACGTGTCACGCAATGATAATAAGGCGTATCAATCAAACTCACTTGGCTGTTTCGAGACCGAGGTATAACTCACCATTTGACTGAAAAATAAACGATTAAATTATGCTTAGTTCAACTTTAAAAACTGTCAAGTTGAGTTGGGTGTCTAGTTAACTCTCTAATTTTATATCTAACATAAATATCCGACGCATCAACTCTCACGCTAAAAATATGGCTGAAGACGCCTTAAATTCGCATTCCAACTAGTTTTCACACAGGCTGGACCCAAAGCGGACTAAATAACTTAACGGGTTGAACGGTAAACTTGGTGACAAATGATATGTTTCAGCGAACCTGCCCACGCAGGTTTCATCACAAATAATTTATCTTTGTTCTGACCCCGATAGTTTTACTTTGGTGAAGTGATTAAAAATTTACATTGGGCTAGGACAGGGATTGTCACGATAGCTCAATGTGAAAATTTGTGAACGATACGCTGAATCGTTGAATTCAACTTTATTTTCGGTTTTGAATCGGAAACTAATCTCTCCATTCACATCCATATAATAAGCTGAGGATTCTGACATAGAAAGCTCTGCGATACTTAACACACGTCGTTTAGTGTCATCAACGCAATAGTGAGAAACACCGCGTAGCGTAATTATTGGGCTGTATGAATTTTCTTCTTCATGTTCAAATAAAATCGGGATTTCTGATAAATAATCCACATTATCATTATAAGAAGTGGTTAAATCAACAGTATACGAATATGAATCCATTATGATTCCAAGCTTGGTGTTTAATTGGTAGCTTTCCTCTAAAGGCCCATATTGCATACCATCACTGCGAGTAGCAAGGAAGTCGAGCCTATTATAAATGGTTGTCCCACCGTTTATTTTCACATTCCTCATCCAAAAAACACCCATTTCATAACTACATACCAATGAATTCGAATCTGCCTTTCCTAGTATGCACCTTGAATCCGAAAGAATATTCACGTCTGGCACAATCAAATGGTTTACTTGCCCTGAAATAGAGCCTGTAACATCTCTTATGCGAACGTGATTGCTTGCATCCATCCAACCATCATTTTTATCATCGTGAAAGTTTATTTTGTAATATGGATTCCCCTCAAAACGGATATTGCTAACTTTATGTTCATAATGAGTTGAACCTCCAAATAAATGGATTGGCGAAGTTGTTAAATCAAAATCAAAAAGCGTTCCACTTGAATCAGTAAATGGTCCATTTTGATAAAAATCATATTCAGAATAAAGTTTTTTGTCCTCTGGGAATCCAGCAAAGTAAACGTTCTCTAGGTGTGAAGGGCCATCATATGTAACGAATCCTTTCATTTTCTTGAAATGCGTAACGCCGAACTTCCCGTGTTTCCAGTCGCTATTATCAAATTGAATTTTTCTTTCAACATCATTCAAAAACTCACTTTCTCCAACCACTAGAGAGTTAGTGAAATTCTGCGTATAA
The DNA here is from genome assembly GCA_047637355.1 of Glaciecola sp. GTDB lineage: Bacteria > Pseudomonadota > Gammaproteobacteria > Enterobacterales > Alteromonadaceae > Glaciecola. The sequence continues at coordinate 4,692 of JBLIKA010000130.1, forward strand.
GCAACAAACAGTGAAACTCCATTGTCAGCAGCTTTGAAATTATCAAATTTGGCTTTAGTACCTCGATAATAAATCCCAGTGTTGATATTTCTGAAAGCAGTAAGATTTGGAAATTCATATTCCACTACTGTATCACCGAGCATATAACCATAATAATGCGTGCTCTGAGTCTCTCTATCAAACTCATTTTTAGAGTTATTTGTGGAAGCACCATCTGGAGCGCCATCCCAAGTAAAGCCTATTAAACCCGAATAAGCTCTATTATTTCTAAAAGACTTAGTTGGCATCCTAGCGGGGTAATAAGCATCATATGGTTCATTAACGTCTTTATGGAATCGACATTCAACACCCTCAATACTCTCAATACACCCTAGTTTTTGACTAAAAGCCATCCAAAATCCTGTCCCCTCATATCCTGCTGCAACATTACCTTCAACAGTATTGTTAGGATTTGATATCCAAAATGTAGAAGGTGCAGCAAAGCGATCCATTTGTTTCGAAGTGCGCTCTGAATGTAATAAATCTCTATTATCATCAGGTTTTTTAGCCAGTATTCCAATATTGTTTCTTAATATATTGTGCTCTTCATGTCCTTCTTCTAAGAAGAAGCCATGCCCATAATTATTAAAGCACACGTTGTTTTCGACTGTTGCGTAATTTGTCGCATGAACAGTCACACATCTTTGATACGAATTCGTAATTGAAGAATTTTTTATATATTGGCCGCCAACATCACCAGTTCTATGCCAATGAAAAGGATAGCGACCTAACTCCCCCATTTTACCCATTCGGTCAAATTGAACAGCGCTTAGATATCCTTTCGAGCCACTCATAATCATCATATCTCCACCTATTTTTGTTGAATCAGTGGTGTTCGGGGAATCTGGAGAAATCTTAATATTCCTGTCAAGTACTGCCACATTTGCTCTCATATCTAGGGTTGTATCACCGAAAGCGTCAGGATATTCAACACTGCGACCTATATGATCGTATATTAGCGGGGATCCAAAAAATAATTCTTTCTCTGCTCCTGAGTCAGTATATTCTATATCTGTTATTACTCTCTGCTCTGCTTGAGAATAATCAAAACTAGTTGGGGCAATTACTATCGTTTCATTGATAGCTATAACTATATCACTTTCAACAATTATAGAATTGTCGCCCTTCGACGCATGTCGATTCAAAACGCCCCATTTTTTTCCAGTATCTTTGCCATGAAGGCTGATTGTACCGCCATTCATAGCCATAATTCTCATACCTGCAGTAAAGCCATCAACAACGTTGCCAACAGATTTGACTCGTATGTTAAAGTTACCTTGAAATGGGTATGAATTTGAACCACATTCAAATCGCGCCTGACTGCCCATAACCATGATACTTTCGGCTTTAAGCACAATGTCTGGACTGCCTGTTGTGCACCTCAAGATTCCATTAATTTCTATATTATCAAAGTCATAGTTACCATACATTACAACTTCTTGATTAGACGCAATTGTAAGTTTACCATCTGTAGGCTGAAGACTGCTTAGTCTTTGTAAAACAGTATTAGGAAATGAAAGACTACCAGAATTGGGTAGCTCGGTATCAGAAATACTACCGTTAACGCTGGTTCCATAAACAACTACTTTACCGCCAGTAGCCCCCAAGTCAATGAGCTCTTGACTATCTATTTGTGCTAAAAATTTGTGCGGGATATTTGAAGTGCTGCAGTTAATCGATATAGAATTATCACTGTGCGCAGTGTTTGCTGGGTATGAACCAATAAACGTTTTAATACCGTTGTTGTCTAAATAAATATCTACGTCATTTGATTCGTTTACATTACTATGACAGGACCAGCCTTCAACAGTAACAGAGTCAAGGCTTCTTGTAATATTGGAAACGTTTCCCAATATCTCTTCGACTTTCGGTGGAACGAATACTGATTTGGTACCTGATCCATTACTACATCCTTGTCCAGACCTACAAGCTTTCGCTTCGTAGCTATATGTTCCTGGAGTGCTGGTTCGGTCTATATTCCTATTGGTGCCAACATAAATTAAATCGCCATTCTCATATACCTGATATCGTAAAACATTAGAAACTGCAGTCCAAGTTACTGAATATACCCCATCTTCATCTGTAGAAGGAGCGTTTACAATTGGTGCAGGAATGTACACTTGAACGTTAGATGCATTAGAATATTCGCCACATCCTTGACCGTCTCGACATACACGAACTTGATACGAATAATTTCCGGGCGGTTTTGTGCGAGTATTGCTTGTTCCAGTACCGCTATATACGAGCTGGTTGTTTTCTAGCAACTCATATCTCTTAACGTATGCTTCTAGGCTCCATGAAATTGTGAATGAACCATTATCAACCTCTGAAGGCACCGCTAACGAGGGTGTTGGAATGATAACAGTTGTTGATGCTGGAACGGAGTAGCTGCCACAGCCTTGACCGCTAATACAGGCTCTCACTTTATAGCTATATACACCCTTTGGCCTTTTGGCCCGAACCATCGAAGTTGCATTACCAATATATTTGCGGATGTCGTTTTCCCAAACTTCGTACCGCAGGACGTTAGGCACAGAACTCCATGAAACGGTAAAATCACCATCATTATCATTTGCTGGAGCTGTTATTGTAGGGGTAGGTATGGAGGCCAAAACATTGGGTATCGCCAATACTGCAATTATGCAAAATACTGCGAACTTTAAATACTTCATCATTAGATTCCTTTTTACAAAAAGCAATTCCTTAAAGTAGGCGAATATAACCTAGATATGTGAGTGGTTCAAATTTCGATGGCTTGATGTGTTATCAAAGACGTCTGTGTAGAGCAAGAAATGGTTACGCTGTACTTAGCCATTTCAATTGGCATCACCAGGGCAATCGCATTAAAATATTTGTAGCAGTTTCAGCAAGTAATACCAATTACATTAATTCTGTGATCTAATAGTAGGTATGAAATATATTACTCAAGACTTAACGAAGACATCCAAAATAGCACAATTGTTTAAGCCACTTTTAAAGACTGTCAAGTTGAGTTGGGTGTCTAGTTAACACTTGACGCAATGATAATAAGGCGTATCGATCAAACTCACTTGGCTGTTTCGAGACCAAGGCATAACTCACCATTTGACTAAAAAATAAACGATTAAATTAAGCGTAGTTCAGCCTTAAAAACCGTCAAGTTGAGGTGGGTGTCTAGTTAACTGTTTTTCGTAATTAAAGATAATGATGCAAAGGTTATTTCTAATCTTGAATGGGAGTGGCGAGAACCTAAAGATAAAGAAAAGGTAAACGAAGTAAGGCAACTTCGTGAGGCAAGAGAAAACTGTGATTTCTCAGTATTTGTTACATATTCTAATAACAAATGCCATGAAGAAAATATGCAATCAGTTATTGATCAGTGGGGGGAATCTACTCATCCATTAGTTTTAATCGTTATTAGATTTAATCGGAAAGGTAAGCGAGTATTTAATTTAATGGAAACTCACCATATCCAAAATGGTAATATTAAAAAAATTAGAAGCCAGCCTGCATTACCTTGGGAAGCAAGGGGCAAGCGGTGGGAGGACTGGAGCTGATCGGGTAGCCGGCCAGGCCCCCACACCACCCTGCATGCGGCTCCGCACAGGGCGGTTCCTAAAGAGAAGAAAACAGGGGGTCAAAGAAAACAGGGGGTCAAGTCGCTTTTTTAAGAAGAAAACAGGGGGTCAAATCGGAATGGCACTTAAATAAGGAATTAACCATTGATATTAAATGATTATTTCATCCTTTTAGTGTGGCCATTTTTTAATATCTCTTCCTTTGCTATAGCTCTTGGTTTCATTAATAATTTATAAGGC
>JBLIKA010000131.1:0-8415 GCA_047637355.1 Glaciecola sp.
CATTTACGTAAAAAAGCTTACGGCCAATTTGAACCGCCAGCCCTTTATGCGCATGTGAAGAAAATGGTTGAAGCTAAAAAATATGACGACCATCTAATGCTAGATTACACGCAGGCTGAATTTGAAGAAATGGATAACTTCATTGATCATTGGCGTGATATGAACTTTAGTTATGCTGCAGTCAAGCAGTTAGAAGGTAAATACTTAGTACAGAATCGTGTCACTGGTGAGATTTATGAAAGTGCTCAGTTTTTATATATTCTCGTCGCTGCGTGTTTATTTGCAAAGTACCCAATTGAATCCCGTATGGATTATATAAAACGTTTTTACGATGCAGCTTCGACATTTAAGATCTCGCTACCAACCCCAATAATGGCGGGTGTTAGAACCCCTACTCGTCAATTCAGCTCATGCGTTTTGATTGAAGCTGGTGACAGCTTAGATTCGATTAATGCAACAGCATCAGCAATTGTAAAGTACGTGAGCCAGCGTGCAGGTATCGGCGTTAATGCCGGTCGTATTAGAGCATTAGGTAGCCCTATTAGAGGTGGAGAGGCTTTCCACACGGGTTGTATTCCTTTTTACAAACACTTTCAGACTGCTGTTAAAAGTTGCTCTCAAGGTGGTGTTCGTGGTGGTGCAGCGACTCTTTTCTATCCTTTATGGCATATGGAAGTTGAATCATTACTTGTATTGAAAAATAACAGAGGTGTTGATGAGAACAGAGTTCGTCATTTAGATTATGGAGTACAATTTAATAAATTAATGTACACCCGAATGATTAAAGACGATTACATTACTTTATTTAGCCCATCAGATACACCTGGGTTATATGATGCATTCTTTGCAGATCAGGAGGAGTTTGAGCGCTTATATTCAATATATGAAGCTGACGACAGCATTCGTAAAAAGCGCATTAAAGCCATTGAATTGTTCAGTTTATTTATGCAAGAGCGTGCAAGCACGGGTCGAATTTATTTGCAGAATGTAGATCACTGCAACACTCATAGCCCATTCAATCCTAAATTTGCGCCAGTTCGTCAAAGCAATTTATGCTTAGAAATTGCTTTGCCGACAAAGCCCCTGTCACATATTAACGATGAAGAAGGTGAAATTGCGCTTTGTACTTTGTCAGCATTTAACCTTGGCGAAATAAAGAACTTGGATGAATTGGAAGAATTATCTGACTTGGCAGTGCGTGCACTAGACAGCTTGTTGGATTATCAAGACTACCCAGTTCCTGCGGCATACAATGCTACCGTAGGTAGACGTACGTTAGGCGTCGGTGTGATTAATTTAGCTTATTATCTTGCTAAAAACGGTGTTAAGTACAGTGATCACAGTGCAAACGGCCTTGTTCATAGAACATTTGAAGCCATGCAGTATTATCTACTGAAAGCGTCAATGGAGTTAGCTAAAGAAAAAGGTGCTTGTCCTAAATTTAACGAAACGACTTATTCACAAGGCTTAATGCCTATTGATACCTACAAAAAAGACGTTGATGGTATCTGTAATGAGCCTCTTCATTACGATTGGGACACCCTTCGCAATGATATCGTCAAGCATGGTTTACGAAATAGTACATTATCAGCGCTGATGCCGTCGGAGACTTCATCACAAATTTCAAATGCTACAAATGGTATTGAACCACCACGCGGACATATAAGTATTAAAGCTAGCAAGGACGGTATTTTGAAACAAGTCGTCCCAGAGTATCAACGTTTGAAAGATAACTATGAGCTACTTTGGGAACTTAAGTCAAATGACGGTTACTTGCAGTTGGTCGCAATTATGCAGAAATTTATTGATCAGGCTATTTCAGCAAATACAAGTTATGACCCAGGCAAGTATGAAGGCAACAAAGTACCGATGAAGGTACTGTTGAAAGACTTACTAACTACCTACAAGTTAGGTATTAAAACACTTTATTATCACAACACCAGAGACGGCGCTACAGACAATACCGACAAAGCTTATGTAGAAGAAGCCACATCTAAACCAGTACAAGAAGTCATTATCGAAGAAGATGACGATTGCTCTGGCGGTGCTTGTAAAATTTAGATTTATTTGGTTAAACCAATGAGTGGCAATATAAAACAATGAAATACACAACATTTAATCAAGAAAGTAATGATACGATGCTTGAGCCAATGTTTTTCGGTAATCCGGTTAACGTTGCTCGCTACGATCAACAAAAACATCCTATTTTCGAAAAGCTAATTGAAAAACAGATTTCATTTTTTTGGCGTCCTGAAGAAGTCGACGTCAGCAAAGATAGAATGGACTTTCAAAAGTTGTCGGATGCTGAAAAACATATTTTTACTTCTAACTTAAAGTATCAAACCTTGTTGGATTCGATTCAAGGTCGTAGTCCGAACATTGCATTCTTGCCTATCGTTTCTCTTCCAGAATTAGAAACTTGGGTGGAGACATGGTCGTTTTATGAAACAATACATTCACGTTCATACACGCATATTTTGCGTAATCTTTTTTCTGACCCTAGTTCTATTTTTGACGACATTGTCGTGAATGAAGAAATTAAGAAGCGTGCTTCTGATATTTCTAAATATTACGATGATCTTATCTTTGCGACACAGTTATGGCAAACACAGGGCGAAGGCGAATATGTTATAGATGGCGAAACTCACGTCATTAATATGCGCGAATTGAAAAAATTATTGTACTTGTGCATGAACTCTGTGAACGCTTTAGAAGCAATACGTTTTTATGTTTCATTTGCCTGCACATTCGCATTCGCAGAGCGTGAATTAATGGAAGGTAATTCTAAGATAATTCGACTCATTGCTCGCGACGAAAACATTCATTTAACCTCTACCCAGCATATTCTTAATTTGTGGGCGAAAGGGAAAGATGATCCTGAAATGGCTGAAATAGCTGCCGAATGTCATGAAGAAGCAAAAGCTATCTTTTTGAAAGCGGTAGAGCAAGAAAAAGAATGGGCTCATTATCTCTTCAAAAATGGCTCAATGTTAGGCCTTAATGAAGAAATACTTTGTCAGTATGTAGAATATATAGCTAACCATAGAATGGCTGCAATTGGCATGGGACAGCCTTTTGATATTAAAAGTAATCCACTTCCATGGATGAACAACTATCTTAGTTCAGACAACGTGCAAGTTGCCCCTCAAGAGACTGAAATTAGTAGTTACCTTGTAGGCCAAATTGACAGCGAAGTTGCTTCTGATGATTTCGAGGCGTTCGAACTCTAACGTGTCAGACAAATCACAACTTTATGAGGTCCGAGTCGAAGGCTCGGACACTTTTAATTGTAAGAATAACGACGATTCATTATTGTCTCACCTCGAACGACAAAATATCGATGTTCATTTTCATTGTAGAGAAGGTTATTGCGGTGCTTGTCGAACAAAGCTCATCTCTGGTGATGTTGAATACACGACCGATCCACTGGCTTTCATAGATGATGATGAAGTCTTACCTTGCTGCTGCAAGCCAACTAGCAATTTACATATCAAGTTATATTAATATTAATGCAACGACTACGGTCGGTCTATAACGCTTCTTTTTATTTATTGTATTGTGTCAACCATAAAAATCCATCTAGCAACTTAAAACATCCAAAAATAGGTTACTGTAAGCGCATAGACGGTTTTTGCAATATTGCGCCAATATTAAAATTATACTTACTTAGTAAATAACGAAATAATGATTCTTGAAGATTGGTAGCCAGGGATAATCCTTGTGTCACCTTTTGTTAAGTACATGAACGGAGTTCCTTCTAATCCAACATTTCGACCCGCAACCTGCCCTTTTCTAATGCTTTGCACACACGCTTCAGCATAACTTTCTTTTACAAATTCACCGTTATCAGTTCCTGCTTTAATTTTAGTCATTGCATCTAATTTATCTTTCGCACACATAACTTGTTTCATATTTTCAAACGCAGGTTCACCGTCAACTAGCTGACTTCTAGGGTACGGAATATATTTAACATCAATGCCCGCATTTTGATAATCTTCAACTTCTAAATGTAACTTTTTACAATAACCACAGGTGGTATCAGAAAACACATAAAGTTGACCTATCGATTTCCCTTTCGCGGGATAGATGACTAAATCATTATCGCTCAACGTCGCTATCTCTTGCTCAACGACATCGGCTTGTCCTTTTTGCTTGGCTATTCTCGTTAGGTTAACCATATTCTGTAAATCAAATACATCACCTACAATTGCCATTGTCCCATCTTTAGATACAACGAGTGATTGCCCATCAACGGTCGCTTCATATAAACCAGGGAATTTGACGTCACTCAACTCACGTACAACGACAATTCTAGCCTTTCCAAATTGTGTATTTACAGACCTTAAGTTTTTCTCTACCTGTTCTAAATCGCTTTGTTGCGCATTTGTGATGCTAGCGAAACAAGAAATAGCAGCTATTACTAAAAAATTTATTTTAATCATATTCTCTCTCTTCATAATTTTTTTAAAAGCTTAGCTTAAAAAGCGTTGCCTCAAAATATTTCTATAAAATATATTTAAAAAAAAGAGCACCTAAAGGCACTCTTAATTAGCATTATCAAGTGCTTTAGTTCTAAAGGTCGAGACCAATCCTTTTCGCAACTTCTATATATGCCTCAACGACAGAGCCTAAACCTTGTCTAAATCTGTCTTTATCTAATTTTTTGCGAGTTTCTTGATCCCAAAGGCGACAACCATCGGGTGTAAATTCATCTCCTAAAATTAATTCACCATTGCTCAAACCAAACTCAAGCTTATAGTCGACAAGCAACATACCACCCTCTTCAAATAATGGTTTTAATACATCATTCACAGCGAATGTGAGGCGTTTCATTTCATCTATTTGCTCCTGGCTTGCCCATCCAAAAGCGGTGATATGATAGTCGTTAACCATTGGGTCATGTAATGCATCATTTTTCAGAAAAAATTCGAATGTGGGAGGATCTAAAAGCAGACCTTCTTCTACACCAAGGCGCCTGACCATTGAACCTGCTGCAATGTTTCTAACTACACACTCAACCGGTATCATTTCTAGTTTTTTCACAACACATTCGGTGTCTGAAATTAGCGACTCAACTTGTGTTTTGATACCCGCCGCTTCGAGCTTTTGCATAATAAAATGATTGAATTTATTGTTGACTTCGCCTTTACGCTCAAGTTGTTCAATCTTCTCACCGTCAAAAGCCGACGTATCATTTCTAAAGTACAATACTAACTTGTCAGCATCATCCGTTAAAAAAACAGTTTTCGCTTTACCGCGATATAATTCATCTCGTTTTTGCATTGAAAGAGTCCCTAATGCTAAATATCTAGATCTTCATTGCCCATATATTCTTTAAATGGTGCAAATATTTTTGTCATTTTTTTCGCGTCAAATGGATTACTTTCATTGTCCATGAAGGTGACAGTCGTTTTCTCGCCTATTCCTTCTAACTTGAGACGGTATTCTTCTTTTTCAATGTCAAGCTCACCCTCGCTAACAAACAAACCTGACCACCACGAACTTTCAATACCATTATACTGAACAAACAAGAGGCCAGTTGATTGGTCTAAATCTTTAACATCAAAACCCATTTTACGCAAAACAAGCAGTAAACGTGGCCATGTGTTTTCAAAAACCGCATCAACCATAAATGCGGGCTCTCCATCCGAATTGAATCCCATCTCACTACTAAAACCTTGACGGATTGTTGCTATCCGTTGATTGTTAGCAAGGCGGATACCAAAGTCGTATTCAGAAATCACATTATTTAGGAAGTTTGCTTCCTCGGTACGTTTGCTAATTAGATCAACCTGTTCGATTGCAGCCTTACCAGCTTCGTTTATATAATCAACAAGCTCTATCTTTAATGCTGCCGTTCTGCCGTGAGGAGCTAATGTCATCGTAAATTTGAATTTTTTACTTACTGATGCAGAGTTCTCGGTGAAGTCATACCAACTAGATGGAACTTCTCTTTCTTCTTTTACCCAGTCAGTAATTAGAATATTGTTCTCTTTATCAAACGCCTCAACACCCACGTTCTTCTTTTCAAGGTAAGTCAACACGGTGTCCCAGACTGTTTTTTGCAACGGCTCACTATCATCAATTTGGTCGAACAGAACTTTTGATTCCTCTGAGCCCTCTTCTACATGCGTTCCTGCTACGAGTGGCAATATTAATGCCGGTGGAAGCACCTTCAGTTTTTTACCTTTAAGATCTGCCTGAGCATTTTCGCCCACTTCAGGCAAGATATAGCGTTGAGAATAATTTGGAGAATCTAAATCTTCAGGAACATCCATTGACTTGTGTTGTGACGCTTCCAAGTACTTGAAACTTCCTGAAGCTACTTCACGCTCCGCCTTGCCCGCGCAGCCAACTATAGCAAATGCAACAAGACTTAAACCTACCACTTTATATTTCATTAAAAACCTAACTAAATTAAATTCAACGCACTAAGGACTTCTTCGATTGCTTTTTTACTATTAAGTTCCGGTAAAACCATTGGAAGTCTTAAAAAAGCATGATCTATGAGACCCATTTTGTATAATGCCCACTTTGGCATAACAGGGTTTGGTTCGACAAACAAAACCCTATGTAAATCGAGTACTTTTCTATTTAACTGCTGAGATAGTTCTGAGTCACCTTGCAATGCTGCTTCAGACATTTCACTCATTATCTTCGGTGTTATATTCGCTGTAACTGAAATAACGCCGTCGCCACCGTTACACATAAAATTGCACCCAGACTCGTCGTCACCACTAAAAAACAAAAAATCATCGGGAACTAATGGTCTAGTTTGCTCAAGCCTAGATAAATCACCAGTGGCATCTTTGATACCAACGATGTTTTTATGTTTTGATAATTCAGCTACCGTCTCTGGCTGCATATCAGCTACCGTTCGTCCGGGCACATTATATAATATTAATGGAATATCGGTGGCGTCAGCTATCGCGTTAAAATGTGCCACCATGCCAGCTTGTTGAGGTTTATTATAGTATGGAACAACACTTAAAAAGCCGTCTACGCCAAGACCAGACATTTGCTCACTTAGGAATATAGCTTCTGCTGTTGAATTAGCTCCACTACCTGCTATCACAGGTATTTTTTGATCGACTAATTCAATAATCAATTTAACAACGTCAATATGTTCTTTAAATGGCAAGGTTGCTGATTCGCCGGTTGTTCCAACTGCAACAATACCGTGCGTGCCGTTGAGCAGATGAAACTCTACCAATCTTTTTAAACTAGTAACGTCTACCTTTCCGTCTGGCAACATAGGTGTTACTAACGCGACATAACTTCCTTTAAACATTATTCCCCCTCTTAAATATGCGGGACATGTTAGTGTTCACAGGCAATAAACACAAGCATATAAAGCATCAGGCAATACATTTTTTTCGAAAATTTTATGTAAGAACATATTTTGACCTACATTGTCGCTTAATTTTTTCTTGTGTTAATATTAGGATTATCATTTATAAGTACAGAATTAGTATGAATCAACAGATTATCGTTAATATTTTAGGTGCCGACAAATTAGGTATTTTAAGTGAGATTAGCGCTTGTGTGCATGACAAATGCTGCAATATTCTCGACAGTCGTCATGCTATTTACGGAAAGGACTTTTCGTTATCAATGATTGTTGAAGGTACACAATCAGCTATTACAAAGTTAGAATTACAGATGGCGAGTCTATGCATGCAGCATGGCCTCCTCTCAATGATAAAACGAACAAGTGGTCATGCCAAACAGAATCTAGAACAGCTTATTAATTTGGAGTTTTCTGGAGAAGATGCGAAAGGCATCATTAAACAAGTCACCGGATTTATTGCTCAACGACAAGTCTCTGTTAGCGCATTTAGACAAAAAACATTTATCGATAAAACAACTAACATCGAGAACGTTAGATGTAAAATGGTGCTCAGCGCTACAAAAGAATTAAACTTGGTTAATTTTGATGAAGAAATAAAACAACTCATGTGCCAATTAGGCTTATCAGGCAAAGTAACATACAACGAAATAAAGGAAGAAAATGAACACATTGAAAGTTGGTGATAAAGCACCTCAATTCACCCTACAAAACCAATCTGATGAGGCGGTCTCTTTGGCCGATCATGCCGGTAAGAAAGTACTAGTTTATTTTTATCCTAAAGCAATGACCCCTGGTTGCACTGTCCAAGCTCAGGGCTTGCGAGATATAAAGAGTGATTTAGACAAACACAACGTTGTTGTGTTTGGTATCAGCCCTGATGCAGTAAAACGTTTACCTAAATTCATTGAAAAAGAATCATTGAACTTCACTCTATTAAGTGACGAGGACCATGCCGTAGCTGATGCTTTTGGGGTGTGGGGTTTGAAGAAATTCATGGGTAAAGAATATGACGGAGTGCATCGCCTGAGCTTTCTAATCAACGAAAGTGGCGTTGTTAGTCACGT
>JBLIKA010000132.1:0-8342 GCA_047637355.1 Glaciecola sp.
ACATGCAATAACAGCCAAATCTAAGGATGATATTGATAGGGTTGCGCAACATATTTCGCGTTTTTCTCAGCGTAGCGCGTATAAGTTCAATCATACCTTAGCGATCATAGGTCTTGTACTTGCAGGGCTTTCATCATTACTGTCTTTTTGGGCACAAATGGATTTGTCATATGACCAGCGCATTTGGATGCGCATCGGTGGTTTTGCGATGTGTGTTTTTTGTATTACGAATATTTGGTTGCGATTATCGTCTATCAAGCGAGTCGGTGGTGATTTGTATGTGAGGGCTGTTGCCATAAACGCTGGCATCGAGAGGGATTATAGTTTTAATGGAAAAAGCTACTGGCGTGAATTAAAATCATTGTTCCCGCTATTCAATTGTGGTGATGATAGCCAAAGCATCACTAAACGTTATTTAGGTGGAGTAGATTCAACACCGTTTACACTATTTGAATTTAAATACGTTAACGTCACCACACACTACACGACAGACGGTAACGGAAATTCAAGACAATCGAAGTCAAGAAATACCATTTATAGATACGGCATGTTGGTGCAATTCGCTAACTTTAACTATCTTTGTTTAAATGCGAAGCGTTTTTCTGGAAAGTGGGACTCGGCTAGTAGGGCTTTTAATAAGTTATTTAAAGTAAGATGCGCAACAGAAATTCAAGCAGCGAAATTTTTTGACCCTAAAGTTGTATTAGCTTTTGCCGATAATTTTAACTTTATTAAGTCGATGGATGTAACCCATCAGTCCGTCGCTTGTTTTGAGTTACCGAAAAATGTTTTTCCAACTCAAGTGAAAAAACCGTCATTGCGCAAACCAGCTGATTTTGTGCAACAATTATTGCATCCAACTGAAATTCCAATGTTGGAAAAGGCTAAAAATTTGATCCAGTTTATCAACGAAAACAAATAGGACTTTATATGATCACTTCTTTAATCGTTGCCGTTATCGTCATCATCGGCATTATTATCTTATATAACCAAATTGTCGGTAATTTAAATAGAGCCAAACGTGCTTGGTCTGACGTGATCACTTACGAGAAGCTAAAACAGGATGTCATCCCACAATTGACCGAGTTAACCGATAACTTTAAGGAGTTTGAAAGTGACTTCATCGAAAAGGTGACAGCACTAAGAGAGTCTATTTCTGTGTTAGATGAAGATGAGATTGATGTTGCAGCATTGGCTAACGTTGAGACAAAATCGAATGCTGTTTTTTCTTCTTTTAGGGCGACAGCTGAAAACTATCCTGAATTAGGCTCTACTAAAATAGTACAAGAATTGATGGACGAAATTAGCGATAAAAATGAAAACGTTGCTGCTGCAATTACGATTTATAACCGCAGTGTTGAACATTTTAATAACTCTATTGAAATGGTGCCGTATAATCTGGTCAACAGTTGGTTTGCAAAAAAAGAAAAATTAGATAATTTTCATCAATCGGGTACGGTTGAATCGTATGATTACAAGCCTAATTTTTAATAAGATGTAATCCATTTGTATTATGATTGATACATGTGTTTGTGTTTGACAGCAATCAACAATTATTTGCTTAATGGCTAAATTAAATTGAAAAAAGTTAATGACTGAAAAAACCGAAAAGCAAAAAATGCTAGCAGGAGAAGAGTACTTTCCGAGCAACAAGCAATTGCAGGCAGATCGAATGAACGCCAAAACCATTTGCCATCACTTCAATCAACTTGCTCCCAACCAATTTAAACAAGGGATGAAGGCGTTAAAGGGACTTCTGGGTAGTACGCAATCATTTTGGATTGAGCCACAATTTTATTGTGACTATGGTTACAATATCCATTTGGGTAAGCAGTTTTATGCCAATCATGGATGCATCATATTAGACGGTGCGCCGGTAATCATTGGCGATGATGTTATGTTAGCGCCCGGTGTTTTAATATCAACAGCAACACACCCCTTAGATGCAACAATGCGTAAAAAAGGCATTGAGACAGCGCATGCTATTACAATCGGTAATCGTGTGTGGATTGGTATGGGTGCAAAAATTTTACCCGGTGTGACTATTGGTGATAATGCTGTCATTGGTGCAGGTGCAGTAGTAAATAAATCAGTTGCGGCTAATACCGTTGTTGCTGGAGTGCCCGCCCGAGTCATAAAAGAGCTGTAGCCTAAAAAGCCGTAAGCAGTAATCTCAAGCACAGCAACCTAAAGGGTCAGTTTGTAATAACCCATCTCGTTTTTGATGTAGATCAGATTTTAGATACCATTCCTATGCAATCATGCATATAGATTGAAAAAAGTGACTGTTATCACTTCGTTCAATATTATAATCAACAATATTTAGATTCTTAATGTAGCCATAAGTTGGGTCTTTGAAGTGCTTTTTCCAACATAATAGGAATTGGTATGAACAAAATAATAATATTAACAATGTTTGCACTATTGTCCGGCTGTGCCTCCGTGCCAATGGCTTCTCTAGAAGCTGATCAAAGTGCAAAACAATTTAATGTTGATTCTAATAAGGCAAATATATATTTGTATAGAAATGAATCTATGGGGGGGGCCATTGCTATGCCGGTTGCTCTTGATGGGCGTATTGCGGGTAAAACGGCATCAAAAACATATTTTTATTGGTCGGTTGAACCTGGCGAGCATGAAATTACGTCGTTAACTGAGAATACTGCTCGAATAAAAGTAAATGCTAAGGCAGGACAGAACCATTATATATGGCAGGAAGTTAAAATGGGTATGTGGACTGCGCGGTCTCAATTACATGAGGTAGTTGAGGATAAAGGAAAACAAGCGGTAAAAGATTGCAAGCTTATCGCATCAGAAATATAAAAATTTAACAAAATAAATTAACTCACCTTCGTTTACAGCGACAGTCCTTCACTCTAAAGCTGGAGTCGGCTAAATAAGAGCAACAACCTAATCAAATTCGTACTCACCATCAAGAACAAATACAGGCAAAAAGACAAGACGGTCTGTTATTTGATGATGAAGTTGGCAGTTTTATTTATGGTGGCACACTCATTGTGGTTTATTGCGACTCGGCTCAAACAATAGCGGGTATCGCATTTGATTACAGACAATACTTATTTGAGAATGCCGACAACATAGGCGAGGCAAGCGTCTAAATTCTAATGCCTATTTGACAAGGGTCAAAATTTTTTCCAACTTTCACTTCAATATAAATGAGGCATTATTGTTAGTAATCGGTTTTTATAGCATTTCCCAAGTTTAATAAAGGAATAAGGCGAGTTAGTTATGAACACAAACTCAACACTTGGTGTAACAGAAAAAGCCTTAAAAACTGTTCGTGTTGACGGTGTGTATATCGTAGATAAACGGCTTGGATATAATAGAAGACATAAAACACATAAATGCATAAAAGAGTATGAGCGCAGAATCACTAACTTGGACCAAAACTGCGATCGACGCAGGCGGTCTAGTGATACCAATATTGATATTGTTATTTAATACTAGCCACGTTTGAACTCACCAGAATAGGCTTTTCAGTAAAAAGTAGGCGAGAAATTGCTTATATCTTTTTATACCTCGCAATGAGTTGATCAACTCATTAACCAAAGTGTTTATTCGTTGAGAACGGCGCCAATAGATAATTTGAGTCGCTTTCTCATAGAAGTTCCATCCCGTAATGCCCAGTTAAAAAAAGCTGAGTATTATTAATTAATGTAATTCTATATGGTCAGTTTACCTATGTTCGAGGGAGTAATTGTTCATTAAAAGCCACATTTAAACAAACTTAATCGAATGTATTTAAAAGCTGATTCAGATCAACAAACAAGAATACGACTGATCTAAACTGAATATGAATATTAGCAGCACACTCGTGTACACAGACTAAAAACTAGAAAAGGACGCAAAGTATGTTACTCAATAAAAAATTGATATGTGGGCTGCTTTTAGCCGCAGGAGTGTCAGCACAAGCCAGTGCAGACTGGAATGCAGGTCTGGCGTATAGCAACTTTCAGGATGATGAGGATGGAATTGACATATCACTAGACAGTGTCACATTGTCAGTCGGCTATGAATTTGCGGTTAACAACAGCAAATTCAGTTTTATGCCGGAATTACGCTTAGGGTTCGGGGTCGGGGACGACAATATAAGTGAATTTGAGAACAATATTAATGTTGAAATTCAAACCTATTATGGCGTTACAGCGCGTGGCACTTATCACGCATCGCCCAATTTCTACGTTTTCCTTCAACCTTCTTACGTTAACCTCGAAGTAAAAGCATCATCAATGGGTATGTCAGCAAAAGAAGATGATTGGGAAACTGGGTTTGGAGGAGGTGTTGGTTTCGTACCTATGGATAATTTCATGTTGGAGGCTATTTTTGAGGATTTTGACGGCACCAATGCAATCAGTGCGGGCATACGCTATAGTTTTTAGTAGTCCGCCCATTCGCAATTTATCTTTATTGTTGTTCTTGAGCATATGGTCACTGATGCCACACATGAAAGTGACAGAAGGACTGGAGATAGGAGATCTGCAATCCTAGGGTGTGAATTCCTCGACCCTATAGGACCCTTGCTAACGTGACTACCTTTAAGCTTTAATAATTCCAAATACTAGTTAATAGCCCACTATTTATTTAGCTGGGCTATTTTTAAGAACCATCAGCACCAAATGCAGATTAAAATTCAACCCATAACGAACTTACAGTAAACCGAAATTTGCAATTTTTTGCTAGCCACATGCGCAATGAAGAGAACTTAAACAGATAAATTTGTCAGTTTCGCCCTAACAAATGCTCCGAATTTTCAACTATTATACGATTTAATCAACGCTGTTTTTATTTGGGACTAATAACCACCTTGACAAATATTCAGCATAAAAACAGTATTTAAAATCAAGTTTATCTTTACATTTTTAACGCCAAGTCGTGTCCATATTCATAACATCATTGATAAGGATTTAACCCAAAGGCACGGCGAAATGCAATGGGTTAATCGCATTCAATAAGCGCTTTTGCCTATATGCGCAGCCTATTGAGTCAACTAAGGATAGCAGTAAATTGCACTATGAATTGCTTATTAGAATGTAAGATATAGATGGGAAAATCATCCCTCCAGTTTCATTTTTGCCAGCGACAGAACGTTACAATCCGATTGTGCAATTGAATCCTCATTTTTTAGATAAGGTTGATTTTATTTCAGTGAACCTCTCTGGTCGCTCTTTAACTGACGAGAGCGTATTAGAATTTATTATCTCAAAATTTAGTCGTATAAAATTGATGGTAAGAACTTTTGTTTGAAATAACAGAAACCGCCGCTATTTCTCATATAGTCATGGCTGAACACGTCATTTTGGAGCTTAAAAAGTTGGGTTGTAAGTTTGCTCTCGATGATTTCGATAGTGGACTGTCATCTTTTGATTTTCTTTTGATTACTTGAAAAGCCTTCCTGTCGATATCTGAAAATAGACGGCATTTTCGTAAAAGATATGATGGAAGATAAAATAGACCATGCAATGGTTAAAGCAATTAATGAGATCGGACACAACTTGAAGATACAAACAATTGCTGAGTTTGTGAAGAACAAGGTTATAAAAGAAATGTTAAACGAAATTGGAGTTGATTTTGTCCAAGGTTACGCAATTCATAAACCTCAACCGTTTGAAGAAATACTAGATTTACTATCGCATAATTCTGGTGCTAGTTAATTTTCCAAAAAGCAAACCATACTGTAGACTTAAGTAAATAACCTGTTGAAACCCCATAAAAATGAATATCCAGAACCGAAAAATAATTAGTATATTATGAAAAACCACACCGAGGTCGAATCACCTTGTGTAAGAAATTGCTGCCTTGATCAACAAGATATGTGTTTGGGGTGTTTTCGCTCTATTACTGAGATTTTGGAATGGAGTAACGCTAGTACTGAAAAGCGAAGTGAAATTATTGGGTTAACTTTACAAAGAAAGGAAAAACGACAATAACTGAAGAAGGTGACGCATTTAAGTAACCTAATGAAATTTGAATATAACAAACCAATTATTCTGACATCATTTGGCTGCTTTTTTCTAAGATCATTTGGTTGAATCTAGCTGCTCATTTAGTGTTATTACTTTAATCAGCCCTTGCCTGCATTGCAATAATCATCAATAGCAACAACTCCATCAGAACCCGTTTGCAGGGGACAAGAAGGTTTCTTCTATGTCAACCATATTCGGTAGTGCAGAGCCCTTGTAAACACCATCGTCCAAGTCAGGTAAATATTCCTTCACGTTGGCGCCTAAATCCAATAGGTCATCGTCCCTAAGTTATGTATCAACATACCTGTGAACATTTCTGAAGTAGATTGAAAAACTAGAATCAGGTAATACTATGCCGTTACAAATTCAACTTCATGATCATGAGTGTAGTTTCAAACTTTAATACGATCGAACATCAAGCGCATTAATCCGCACGGTGGCATATCCTCACACAATTAATATGCTGTAACAATTCAACTAAGTATTAGTTTAATTCGCCAACTATAATAGTGGAAATCAAAATTCGGCTTGGCCTAATTTTTCTAACTTCATGTTTTTATTGCTTATTAATTAAATGGCACATTCAATGCAAACTGTGACGTAGATGATTTAAAACAATAAGTCCAATAAAGGAACTAACGATGAAAGTACTAACTTCTGGAAATGTAACTGACTCAATGAATATTAAATTTAAAATGGCAGCACTCGCTGTTCTTCTTAGTACCGTTGTTTTGTTGAATGGATGTGGTAAAGCAGAAGCGACTAAAACAGAAGGTGAAATTGCCGAAGAGGTTATACCCATTCCTGTTGAGGTCAGGGTTGTTCAAAAAGGCAGTATTTCATCAAATTACACAACTACAGCAGTGTTAGAAGCTAAAGAAGAAGCATTTGTAGTTGGCAGAGCATCAGGCATCATTGAGCAAATCATGGTCGAAGAGGGCGACTATGTAGAGAAAGGGCAAATTCTTGCAAAGCTAGAACCTGAAAGATATGAGCTCAACCTTAGACGTGCCCAAGCCGATATGACAGGCATTGAAAAAGAGCTAGCGAAAATTAATAAAGTGTACCATCAGAAATTAGTCAGTGACGACACTTACGACAAGATTACAGCACAATATGAATCAGCAAAAGCAACACTGGCGCTAGCAAAATTAGATTTGAAAGAAGCGACTATTGTTGCACCTATTAGCGGTTATATTGCAGAGCGAAATGCAAAAGTGGGTAATCTCACAGAATCGTTTCAACGCGAGAGAATGTTTCATATCGTTCAGCAAAAGGAACTCTACGGTATTGTTTATTTGCCAGAGAAAGAGCTATCCAAAGTTCACAAAGATCAAAAGGCTCGCTTAATTGTTACTGCCTTGAATGACGCAGAAATAAATGCATTTGTTGAACGGATTAGTCCTGTGATTGATTCGAAAACGGGTACATTCAAAGTGACATTGCGCGTACCAAACGACGATAAGAAACTAATGACAGGTATGTTTACACAAGTGAGCTTAAATTATAATACTCGTGATAATGCGACATTGTTACCTAGAAAAGCGATGCTTGCTTTGGATGATACTGTTAACGTATTTGTTGTCGATGACAAAGGAATTGCTAGAAAAGTCACCATCAAAACAGGCTATCAAGAGGGCAAGTATGTTGAGGTAATTGAAGGATTGTCTGGTAACGAAACGGTTGTGGTTACCGGGCATCAAAACCTAAAAGACAACGCTTTCGTTAATATCGTTAACGGTTAA
Source organism: Glaciecola sp. (assembly GCA_047637355.1). Taxonomy (GTDB): domain Bacteria; phylum Pseudomonadota; class Gammaproteobacteria; order Enterobacterales; family Alteromonadaceae; genus Glaciecola. Next base: position 7,730 of record JBLIKA010000132.1, read on the forward strand.
TTAAGGGGATCATCGTGAACTTAATTAATGTTGCAGTGAAGCGACCCGTTACCGTTTGGATGTTTACTTTGGCAGTATTATTGTTTGGCTTAGTGTCACTGTCCCGCTTGTCTATCAACTTGCTACCTGAATTGTCATATCCGACCTTAACTATTCGTACAGATTATATGGGGGCCGCGCCCGGTGAGGTAGAGCAACTGGTTACTAAACCTATCGAAGAAGTTGTTGGTGTCGTCAAGGGTGTTCGTAAGGTTGTGTCTGCGTCAAAGGCTGAGCAATCGGATGTCGTACTGGAGTTTGAGTGGGGCACTGAAATGGATTTAGCGAGCTTAGAAGTTCGCGAAAAGCTCGATGTGTTGTTTTTACCGTTAGATGTAAAACGACCCTTGTTACTGCGTTTTAACCCGAGCCTCGACCCCGTAATGCGCTTAGGTTTAGGCGCCGTGAGTGAGAAAGTTAATAACTCGGTTGGCATGGACATTAACGCCACTAAACGTATTCGAACTTACGCTGAAGAAGAAATAAAACGCAAGTTAGAGTCCATTGAAGGCGTTGCTTCAGTGCGCATAGGTGGCGGACTTGAAAACGAAATTCAAGTGCTTATTGATCAACA
>JBLIKA010000133.1:0-8294 GCA_047637355.1 Glaciecola sp.
TGGTAGCTCTTGAAGTGCTGACAACTGCTCTTTCAGTGCTAATATCTGGTTTTCCCAATACTTATCTTCAGCAAACCATGGAAATGCATTCGGGAATGCTGGATCTTCCCAGCGCAAGGTTAGCCAGGCCATGAAGTGTATCATTCGCATAGCACGCAGAGGCTCGATGAGTGATAATTGCTCTATATCGAATTCATTAAATTCATTATAAGCATCAATCAGCTTATCTAGTTGAATAATTTGTTGTTGGCGTTCGCCTGAAAGCATCATCCAAATATCTTGGACTGCAGGGCCCATTCTGCAGTCATCAAGATCGACGAAGGTCGGCCCGTCTCGGCATAATATGTTCCCCGGATGCAAATCACCATGTAAACGAATCGATTTGTAATTTTTAGCGAATTGGCTTTTGGTTTCCGTAATCACCTGCTCAAGAATAGTATGGAATACAGTTTGTAAATGTTGCGGAATCAGCGAACCTGTTAATAAAACTTGTTTAGGTGTGTCTAAATAGCTGGTAGTGCAAACTTCGGGGCGATGTTCGAACGGCTTAGACTTAGCGATCTTGTGCATACGGCCAATAACCCCTCCCATCCACTCAAGCTGGATTAGGTTATCAACTTCAAACTGACGTCCACCTATGGAAGGGAAAAGTGCAAAGCGATAGTTAGCATGTTGATGTAAACTCGCACCATTGATTATGAATGGCGCGACAATAGGAACTTTATCTCTGACCAACTCCAATGCAAAATCATGTTCTTCTTGAATTTGCTCATCACTCCACCGTTGAGGCCGATAGAATTTGGCTACATAACGCTTACTATCCTCCCCAACGAACTGGTAAACCCTATTTTCATAACTATTTAATGCTAACAAGCCAGACGATGCTTGAACATCAACAGTTTCAATAGCATCAAGGATGAGCTCTGGACTCAATCCCGCAAAGGAGAAATCAGACATCAGTAAAAATAAACCGACTAGTTTCTTGGATTTTAATTATTTCACCATCTTCATCTTGGGTCTCTAAGTAAAAAGTAAAATCGGTAATTTCTTCAGTGAGGGAGTAAGGACTCGTAACAACGCTAATAGGAAGCGTATAAATCTCTCCACCACGAACTGTTACTTCACTTTCACCGACAAACTTAGCGCCATCAATCCCACTAATTGAGACTTTAAATATACGGTCATTCTGTGATTTATTTAATAACTTTAATGTAAATACGTTTTCGATTAACCCTTGGTTCGTCTCCCTATAGAGTGAGTTTCTATCCTTGATAATATCGAGTTCTAATGGAGCTCGGGAGTATATGTCGAATACGAGTAAACTGGTCATAATAAGCAAAACAATGGCATATCCCACTAGCTTTGGCCGCACTATTTTTGTTGTTCCACCAGAAAGTTGGTGCTCGGACGTGAAACTAATTAAGCCTTTTTCATACCCCATTTTGTCCATAACTCCATTACAGGCATCTACACAGGCGCCACAATTAATACACTCATATTGTAAGCCATTGCGAATATCTATTCCTGTAGGGCATACCTGAACGCAGAGATTACAATCGATACAATCTCCTAGACCTGTCTCTTGTAACTGCTCAGGCGTGGCTTTACGTGAACGTGGGCCGCGTTTTTCACCTCTACTTGGATCATAGGCGACAGTAAATGTGTCTTTGTCGAACATTGCTGACTGAAAACGCGCATAAGGACACATGTGAATGCACATGATTTCGCGCATGTAGCCGGCGTTACCATAAGTACAAACGGTAAAAAATATGATAAAAAATCCAGCCCAAAAGCTCACGTTAAATGTGAAAAAATTAACAAATAAAGTATCTATTGGCGAAAAATAGCCGACAAAGGTCATAGCAGTTAGCAACGCCACGACAATCCAAGAAAAGTGCTTAAGGGTTTTGCGAACCAATTTATCGAGATCCATTTTACGTTCATCAAGTTTCATCCGTTTATGTCGGCTACCTTCAATTTTCTCCTCAAACCAAATGTAAATAAATGTCCAAGTGGTTTGAGGGCACATAAAACCGCACCAAACGCGACCAGCAAAGGTAGTAACGAAAAAAAGCGCAAATGCGGAGACAATCAAAATATAAGCGAGGATGGTAAGATCTTGAGGCCAAAGCGTCATTGCAAATATATTAAAGCGTTGTTCACCGATATCGAAAAGAATGGCTTGGTTACCATTATATTGAAGCCAAGGTATGGCAGCAAAAAGACTTAAAAATATCAAACCAAAAAAACGCCTAATATTCTCAAGCATTCCTTCAACAGCCCGAACATAAATACGACTTCTCGCAGAATAGTTAGCAGTCTCTGCTGGTTTATGGATTTTGACCGGTGTGACATCTTTAATTTTTATTTTTTCGCTCATGAACGACTCCGAGAAGTGCTAAAGGTAGTGCTGAAAATGGAATGAATAAATGCACTTAAAATTGCCCACACAGTATAACAACTTGCTATAAAGAATTGTTATTTCAGATCAAAAAATATGACATTCTCTACCAAACTACAAACGATAACTTTATTCATAATTACTAACGGTATAATCTATACAGATGTATTAGTGAATATCTTTGTTTCCTCGGATTAGGCAACTAGTATAGTATGTACAGAGTATTGTTGTTGTTATACGTTACAATCTATCTTAAGGACTCTTGTTTAAATATGTGGCGCGCTTTTGTCGTTTTCATTGAAATAGTAATATTGGTTATCGTGCTAAGGACTTCGTTTGTTCAATATTTCTTGTCAGATATTCAGCAGACTGTTTCCGGTTGGATTGAGGCCGTAGTTGATATTCCGGAACAGCAATCACTTTCGGTGTTGAGAGAAAAATTCTTCTATAACAATATGCTACTTCAACCGCATCAAACTGACTATGTGCTAGATATTACTGAGAGCAGGGAAAAATTAGAGTCCTTCAGGCAATTCTATTGCGTCAAAAAAGACAAAAATCCGTTTATATACGGACAAAACTTGACTCGATTATGTAATCAAATTCAAAGCACCAAGTTTTAGGTTATATAAATACTGAACTAAAGGTATTAATCATTGGTCTTAACAGCCAGCTAATTTAGTTATTGTCAGAGGATATTTTTATGGTCAATTATTTTAAAGGGCTCCTTCTTGTTTCTGTATTTCTACTGAGCGCTCAAGCAATGGCATCTAATATGGAAAGTGTTGATATAGATGATGTTGAATTACAAAAAGCGCAAAGTAATGTGTCAATAGAATGGATTGAACCAAAAAAATTCCGTGATGTTAGGCACCCAACAATGTCTCGAAAACGTTATAGAGAGTCTGTATTACTCGAGCTAGAAACGTTTATTACTTCATTAGGCGAAGAACTTCCTGAGGGCCATAAACTCAATTTAAAAGTCACTGACTTGGATTTAGCTGGCACCGTCCAATCGCCAGCAATGGCGGGGTTGAGGAACTTTTCTAATGGTGGAATAGACAATTATCGAATTGTCAGGGACATTGATATTCCTCGCATGGCATTTTCATATGCACTGGTCGATGACCAAGGAAAAGTTTTGAAGCAAGACGACGTTGATTTAAAAGACATGAGTTTTTTGTCAAGAACTGGTTCGGTTAATAAAAATACGTCATTAAGATATGAAAAAGTGATGATTTCAAGATGGTTTAAGGAAACATTCATGTCTGAAATTCGGTAATGTTGATTATTTCAATAAAGCTGCAGTAGTCTAATTAAGCCGTGGTTCATTCTGTTTAGCTAAAATAGTAAGTTAGTTGCGCTAATGTGCACTTAAATTACTATTTTAATATTTACTAAAATGAGTGTTTTTTTAAGAGCTAATTTAGATATCTGAAAGTACAAAAACACCTCAAGAGTTGGACATAAGAGTCAACAGCTATTACATTACCCTTATCATTTAGATTAACTTTACCAACATATCCATGACACCCGCGATCCTATTTTTAGAAAAGCAAAAAGCATCTTTTGAGTTGCTTGAATATTTGCATGACGAGAACAATCAGTCTTTTTCAAACGAAGCGTCAGAAAAGTTGGGGCTGGCGCCTGAGACTGTATTTAAAACACTCGTGGTTGAAGTTGATACCAATAATTTTGTAGTTGCAATTGTCCCTTCAGATAAGCAACTTAGTTTGAAAAAATTAGCAAAAGCAGCGTCGGGTAAAAAAGCGGTAATGGCCGAAGCTAGAAAGGTACAAAGTATGTCTGGATATGTGCTCGGTGGCGTAAGCCCATTTGGGCAAAAGAAACGTTTAATCACTTTATTAGACAGTAGTGCTAATTACTTTAATAAAATTTATGTGAGCGGCGGCAGAAGGGGACTTGAAATAGCGATTTCCCCCGATTCAATTAAGCAATTTTTAAATGCTGCGGTTGAAGATATTGCTGCACAATAATAACTTTTCAAATACAGGTGTTTAATGAAAATCGAAACCAAACTAGTCAATTATAACAATGAAAAGCAAGCAAATGAATTGCTATTCCTGTTAAATGAATACGCTAAGGATCCGATGGGTGGTGGTAGCGAACTGGCTGGACATTCTAAATCTAATCTGATTGAGGAATTAAAAAAACGTTCATTTATTTTTTCTATTATTTGTTATGTAGATGGAAAACCTGCAGGATTCTCAAATTGCATTGAAGGCTTTTCTACATTTAAGTGTAAGCCACTAATCAATATTCATGATTTTGCAGTTAACCCTGAATTCAGAGGACTGCAATTGAGCCAGCGATTAATGGATCTGATTGAAGATATCGCCATATCGAAGGGATGTTGCAAGATTACCCTTGAAGTTTTAGAAGGAAACCAAGTCGCTAAGAATGCCTACATAAAAGCGGGTTTTAAAGGTTATGAATTGGATCCTGAAATGGGCAAAGCTGTGTTTTGGGAAAAATCGCTTTAAGACATATTTTTCTATATCTGAGAGGTGCTGCTCGATATATAAAAACAAGTAGAGCTTCTATAGTAATTATTTGCAGCGATAAAAAATTAGTCGATATGACTATATCTATAAATCACATATTTCTGATATAACTCGCCGGGTCTAAGGATATCCTGGTCTAATTTTTGATGATTAATAGCGTCGGGGTAGCCTTGTGCCTCTAAACACAAAGCAGATTGTGGTGTAGGTAAAAATTTACCAGAATAAAATTGAATACCAATTTGGTCTGATTCTACTTCCAAGCTTATTTTATGCTTTCTCGATGTCAGTTTAGCCATATTCCTATTTGTGGCGCGATAACAATGATCGAAATCACCTAACCTTAGCCTCTTCCCTAAAATAGCACTTTCATTGAAATCGAATCTTGTATTTGCAACAGCTTCAAAATAACCTAAAGGAATGCTTTCTCGGTCTACAGGTAAATATGCATCACCTTTAATACGCAATTCTAAATCACAAATATTCTCTTCTCCCATATTGAAGTAGGCATGATTACATAAATTAATGGGAGTCGGTTTTGTAGATGTTGCTGAAAAATCAGACCTAAGTTCGTTATTTTCGGAAAGAGTGAACAGTACCTGAGCATTTACTGCACCGGGATAACCTTGGTCGCCATCTGGAGAATGAAGTTCAAAGGTTAATGAGTTTCCTTGAGTGTTGGTCCCATGAGATTGCCATATTCTGCTGGAGAAACCACATTCCCCACCATGTAAATTATGTTTTCCTTCATTTGTACAAATATTAAATTCGATACCATCGAGTGAAAAGCGACTTTTTGAAATTCGATTACTCGTTCTTCCTACAGATGCCCCCATATAGGACTCATCATCAAGAACAGCTTGGTCATTTGAATGATTTAGAGTTGTCTCAACCAATTTTCCACTGCGGTCAGGGACTTTTATTGACAGGATACGCGCACCAAAATCGCATAGTTCCACTTGCATGCCGTTCTTGTTTCGCAGTGTGAATTTCTTCAAGCTCGACATCTATTAACCCTATCACTTTTTAATTTTGAAGATATATATTAACTGATAAATAGGATTTATTAAATATTGATTTGTTGTTTTCCCTCTAATATCTATTTTAAAGACAAACATTTGGTGAAAATTCTGTGTTTAATTATGTGCAATGAGGTGTGTCCTTGTTTATCTTTCAAATTATGTGAACGTAGGTGTGTCTTTATTCATCTTTTAAATATGCTTATCCAGAATTAAATGCGAGGGAAAATGCTGGTCTTTTTTACCGTAGCATAGGCGAAGCTGGTGTCGATAGAAGCGATACTGCCAATTGGGTGAAGTACTTTTCGCACAAAGACTTCATAAGCATGCAGGTCGGCAACGACAATCTTTAATAAATAATCCGATACGCCCGTCATTACGTAACATTCCAATACTTGTTCAGCAAATTCAATGTGTTGTTCGAAATTGGATACAACGTCAGCTGAATGTTTGTCTAACTCAACACGCGCAAACACGGTGATAGGGAGCCCATATGCTTGCGCGTCGACTTCAACGCCATAACCTTTAATAATCCCTTCGTTTTCTAAATTTCGAAGCCGCCTTAAACAAGGTGACGGACTTAAATTTACTTTAGCTGCCAGCTCTTGATTACTCATTCGTCCATCAGTCTGCAATTCTCGAATAATTTCACGATCCTTGCTGTCCATACTCATTTTTGAATTGCTCATTTTGGCATTTTCTGCTAATTAACCCTCAATATAACGCTAAACTAACACGAAAAAACCTTTCATTGAAGCATATAATTATCACAGCGTACAATGCCAAATCTTGGTGATAGCAGACAGTAAACATTGTACAAGACTCAGATTATCGCGGAGGTTTTATGCAAGGCACGAATAAGAATTTTTCAACGCTAGCTATTCATCATGGATACGATGCCCAAGCTAATCAGGGCGCTCTAACACCGCCCGTGCATTTCACTTCAACCTTTGCATTTGAAACTGCGGAAGCGGGTGGGGAAATGTTTGCTGGAGAAAGAGATGGACATTTCTATTCGCGCATTTCTAACCCAACCTTAGATATTCTAGAAAAGCGTATTGCGATACTAGAAGGAACGGAAGCAGGCTTGGCTTTAGCCTCGGGTATTGGCGCTATTTCTTCAACAATGTGGACACTACTTTCCCCAGGTGATGAGATTATTGTTGATAAAACCCTATACGGCTGCACATTTTCATTTTTAAATCACGGGCTGGCTAAGTTTGGAATTAAAGTGACACATGTTGATTTATCCAATCACGAGTTATTGAACGATATTATTTCAGATAATACCAAAGTGGTTTATTTTGAGACGCCTGCGAACCCTAATATGCGCTTAGTAGATATTGAGGCTGTGTCAAAGGTTGCTCACAAATACAATGCGACTGTGGTTGTTGATAATACTTATGCGACTCCTTATTTAACTCAACCAATTAAATTGGGCGCGGATATTGTGGTGCATTCAGCAACAAAATACCTCGGCGGCCATGGTGATTTGGTAGCTGGTTTAATTGCGGGGCCTAAAGAAATAGTCACTCAAATTCGCTTATACGGAATGAAAGATATGACCGGTGCATGCATGGCTCCGTTCAATGCTATGTTAGTGATGCGCGGTATGAAAACCCTCGAACTGAGAATGGATAGACATTGTCAAAGTGCGATGCGTGTTGCAAAGATGCTGGAGGCAAATCCCGCCGTTGAAACGGTTTGTTATCCAGGGTTGGCTAGTTTTGAGCAATTTGAATTAGCGAAAAAACAGATGTCGGATTTTGGTGGCATGATCACTTTTGAAGTCAAGGGTGGTGTTCAGGCTGGTATTAATATGATGAACAAGCTAAAAATGATACAACGAGCAGTTTCACTTGGAGATGCAGAAACTTTAGTGCAACATCCAGCTAGTATGACACATTCAACTTATACGCCGGAAGAACGCATGGAACATGGGATTAGTGATGGTTTAATTCGTTTATCGGTCGGTTTGGAAGGTGTTGAAGATATTTTGGATGACTTACAACAGGCTCTTAATTCAATGGCGAGTGAGTTATCAGCGCTCAGTCTAGATAGTTCGGCGAGTGGCACATCCTACGAGCACGCGTAAAACCTAGTAATGAAGTAAGTTTAAATAAGTCATAAGTGAGAATAATTGCCCACCACAATAAGGCGTTATTCTCTTTTTGTTAGTAAAACAACCATTGCTACGCCGCCTAAAATAATGATTGAGGCTAACGCTAGCCTAATACTCACCTCTTCTCCTAACCAGATAACCCCGCCAACAGTTGCGATTACCGGAACCGTCAATTGCAATGATGCAGATGATGCTGCTTTCAACTCTGGAAGAACCGCATACCAGATTGC
>JBLIKA010000134.1:0-8157 GCA_047637355.1 Glaciecola sp.
GTTGTAAAGGCTTTTTAACCTTTATTAAAAATTGTTAATAGATGTGTCAAACATGAGGACGGCGTTACTACACAGAAAATAAGCGGTACTTCGAAATATTTAATCAAAAGGCTAGCCGTTGAATGTTTCTAAATAAGTGCGTTGAATGAGCTCTGCATCGCTACTCGCTCGATGTCGTGGAACATTCATTTTATGAAGAATATCCGCCTTTACTTTATCCCAAACATCATATTGAAGTTCTTTTAATATCATTTCTAAAGGGCTTAACCGAAAGCCTAACTCTATCTGAGAGCGGTCATATAGTTTTACGAGCCAGGGTGAATCAACGACCCAACCATCACTAAAAGTTTGCTGAGACCCAATAAAATCATTCAATTCTAAACATATTTGAGTGCCCGAAATTCCTTTTTTATTTAACAGCTTTTTACTTATTCCATGTAAATTTTCAGCCTCAATATCCCAATGATACCAATCATCAAAAGGCTTAATCAATTTGCAGTAGCGAACGCCATCTGAACGCACAACGCCTATTTCGATAGGATAGCTTTCAGGCCCAAATCCGCTGGCCTCAATATCAATGATAGTTGGTATGATTATGGTAAATTCTCCTATTAGAGTTAAATAATAATTTATTACAATTAATCGAAGTCATAAAATAAAGGGCTAGTTCTCTAAACTTTCATCGTCGTCTTAAAATCTAAGTGGTGCGAGTAGATTAACGTTAACTCGTTTATCTTTGCATGTTTAACAGTTGAATACGAACACATTTCGTGGGATCTTAAGCAGTCCCTGTTAACTTAAAAACAGGCCAAATTCACATATGATTGCGCCCGAATTTATGACAAAGTAAATGGGATAAAATTTCACAAAACAACAATTTTTTACATATTACCTAATCGACGTGGTACCTAAATTAATGAAAAATCCAACTACCCTTATTAATATTCAAGAGCACGATTTTGACATTGCATGCGAATATTCAAAAATTCGAAAGTATACTCAATCGGACGGCGCGATAGTGACCTTTACGGGCTTGGTAAGAGAACTTACAGAGCGCGGTAATTTGCGCTATATGGAACTCGAACATTACCCTGGGATGACAGAGAAAAGCCTCGTGGAAATTTGCAAAAAGGCACGCAAAATTTGGCCTATAGGTATCATTAATATTATTCATAGAACAGGAAAACTCACACCTGATGAACAAATTGTATTTGTTGGCGTAAGCAGTCAACATCGTAAGGCAGCATTCGCATCAACAGAATACATTATGGATTTTTTGAAAACAAACGTCCCATTTTGGAAGAAAGAAGTGACTTTAGAAGGTGAGTTTTGGGTGGAATCAAAATCATCAGACAAACAAAAAGCAGATGAATGGTTATCATAGACTAATTGATTTTTTGACCACCACTGTCTTCATCAATAGCTTGAAAGAAGCTGATTTTTTTACTTTTCTTCATTAATAAAAAAGCCCTTGTAACGTTATGTTCACAAAGGCTTTTTGAAACTTAAAGCTGGGGTTACCAGACGCAAGTTATAAGTTTTGTTTAAAGCGCTGCTTCCAACTGAGGTAATACATCAAACAAATCCCCAACTAAACCATAATCAGCAACTGAGAAAATAGGAGCCTCTTCATCCTTATTAATGGCTACAATTACTTTACTGTCTTTCATACCCGCTAAATGCTGGATAGCACCCGAGATGCCAACAGCAATGTAAAGCTGTGGTGCCACGATTTTACCAGTTTGACCAACCTGCATATCATTAGGAACAAAGCCAGCATCTACAGCTGCTCTCGATGCACCAATTGCAGCGCCCAATTTGTCTGCGATCCCATTTAGTAATGCGAAATTCTCACCGTTTTGCATACCACGACCACCAGAGATAATAACATTTGCAGCTGTGAGCTCTGGGCGTTCAGATACCGTAAGCTCTGCAGAGACATAGCTTGATTTCTCTGACGTTTTCACTGTATCTAATAATTCAACCGGTGCATTGCCATCGTTCGCTGCAGCATCAAAAGAAGCAGCACGAACAGTAACTATTATTTTACTGTCAGAAGATTGTACTGTCGCAATCGCATTACCAGCATAGATAGGACGCACGAAAGTATCTGGTGACTCCACTTTGATGATGTCAGATATTTGCGCTACATCTAGCAGAGCGGCAACGCGCGGCATAAAGTTTTTACCGGTTGTTGTAGCGGCTGCGAATACATGTGAGTAGTCAGCAGCAACTTCAACTACTAGCTCAGCGATATTTTCAGGTAACTGATGTTCATAAACTGTATTATCAGCAAAAAGTACTTTGGAAACGCCGGATATTTTCGCCGCTGCTTCAGCAATTGATGTACAACCGGAGCCAGCAACCAAAACAACAATATCTGATGATACGCCTAGTGCAGCATGCACTAACTTGTTTGTTTCCGTTTTTAACGATTCGTTATCGTGTTCCGCATAAACTAATACACTCATGATATCACCTTCGCTTCATTCTTTAATTTATGGACTAACTCAGCGACGTCAGCCACCTTTACACCGCCAACACGCTGAGCCGGTGCTTCAACTTTTATAACAGTCACTTTAGATGTCATATCAACACCGAAATCAGCAACTGGTTTTATGTCAATTGGTTTACGCTTCGCTTTCATAATATTTGGCAATGAGGCATACCTAGGCTCATTTAAGCGTAAATCAGTAGTTACCACCGCTGGCAACTGAAGCTTGACCGTTTGCAAACCGCCATCAATTTCGCGAGTGACATTAACAGTGCCGCCCGCCACTATAACTTCAGAGGCAAACGTTCCTTGCGGCATACCAGTGAGCGCGGCAAGCATTTGACCAGTTTGATTATTATCAGAATCTATTGCTTGTTTGCCTAAGATCACCAAATCAGGTTTTTCCAATTCAACTACTTTTTGCAATAATTTTGCGACTTGTAGTGAATCAACTATCACGCCTGCATCGGTCTCAATATGAATACCGCGATCTGCGCCTAATGCTAAACCCGTACGAATTTGCTCTTGGCAAGCCTTGTCGCCAATTGAGATAACAACAACTTCCGTTGCTACACCCTTTTCTTTCAAACGAATTGCTTCTTCAATCGCAATTTCGCAAAAAGGATTAATTGCCATTTTGACATTATTGAGGTCAACACCTGAGTTATCAGGTTTTACTCGCACCTTTACGTTATAGTCTACTGCCCGTTTTACCGGTACTAAAATTTTCATAATAACCTCTATTTAGGGCTTTCGATAAATAAATACTATTCGCTTAAATTACACTTTCGAGTAAACATAGTATACATCCGAACTTGTTGGCGCAAAATTTACTTACACTTTACGTAAACGTCAACCTGTATTCACTAAAAATCGCATTAGTTGGTGATTTCATTTTACAATGTTTTCACAAGCTGTAAAATTTGTTTAATTAATGTTTTACTATAACTGGTATGAGTTGTTTAGGAGACGCGCGTGGAAAGAGAAGTAATGGAGTTTGATGTAATCGTAGTTGGTGCAGGCCCCTCAGGCCTCTCAACTGCTTGTAAAATCAAGCAATTGGCGAATGAAAAAGGCCAAGAATTAAACGTTTGTGTACTCGAAAAAGGGTCTGAAGTAGGAGCACATATTCTTTCCGGTGCCGTTTTTGAGACCAGAGCACTCGATGAATTATTTCCAAATTGGGCTGAACTCGGTGCTCCATTAACAACTAAAGTAACCGAAGACCATATTTATTTGCTCAACAGCAAGACTGGGTCAATTAAGTTACCGAACTTTATGGCCCCAAAAACTATGCACAATACGGGCAATTATATTACAAGTATGGCAAATCTTTGTCGTTGGATGGCGGAACAAGCTGAGCAATTGGGTGTGGAGGTCTTTCCCGGATTCACTGCAGCTCATGTACATTATAATGAAGACGGCAGTGTTGGCGGTGTTATTACAGGAGATATGGGCGTCAGCGAAGCTGGTGAACAAAAAGACAGTTACATGCCAGGCATGTTACTAACAGCTAAGTACACCGTGTTTGCTGAGGGCTGTCATGGACATTTAGGCAAACAGCTCATTCAGCAATTTGAGCTAAATAAGGATGTATCTCCTCAACACTATGCGCTAGGCTTCAAAGAGATTTGGGATATTCCAGCTGAACAACATCAAGAAGGGTTGGTTGTCCACACTGCAGGCTGGCCTCTAACTGATACGACAGGTGGAAGCTACTTATATCATGCTGAAAATAATCAAGTATTTGTCGGCCTTATTGTAGACCTGAATTACTCAAATCCACATTTGAGCCCGTTTGACGAGTTTCAACGCTTGAAACATCATCCTGTTATTGCAAACACATTAAAAGGCGGCAAACGCGTTACTTATGGTGCAAGAGCGATAGCAAAAGGCGGTTTCAACTCGCTTCCTAAAATGACTTTCCCTGGCGGCCTCTTAGTTGGTTGTGATGCTGGTACATTGAATTTCGCAAAAATCAAAGGTAATCACACCGCTATGAAGTCTGGCTTAATTGCGGCTGAATCTTTGTTTGAGTTATTATCGGTTGAATCGGTAAAAGTTAAAGATCCTATTGAATATACTGAAGCGCTTAAACAGTCCTGGTTATATGATGAATTGTATCGTTCTAGGAATTTTGGTGCTGCGATCCATAAGTTTGGTAATTTCTTCGGTGGTGCTTATAACACGGTAGATCAAAACTTTTTTGGCGGCAAACTTCCGTTTAATATTAGTGACTCTACTCACGACCATGCGAGCTTAAAGTTGGCTGCGGATATGCCAAAAATAGATTATCTAAAACCCGATGGTGTGTTTAGCTTTGATAAGTTATCATCTGTATTTTTGTCAAATACAAACCATGAAGAAGATCAACCTTGTCACTTGATACTCAAAGACCCAACGATCCCCGTGACCGTAAATTTACCAAAATATGATGAACCTGCTCAACGTTATTGTCCAGCAGGTGTATATGAGATAATTGAAAGCGAAACGGGTGAAAAGCAGCTTCAAATCAATGCTCAGAATTGTATCCATTGTAAAACATGCGACATTAAAGACCCAAGTCAAAACATTAACTGGATTGTGCCTGAGGGTACGGGCGGTCCAAACTACCCGAACATGTAGTTAATTAGATGCCAGAATTACTTTTTAGTCAGACCTTTGGGGAGGAACACCTAGTTTCCTCTCCAAATCAATCTAGTGTGGTCCTTATACATGGTTTGTTTGGTAGCGGTGACAATTTGTCCGTTATTCGTCGCCATTTTGAAGTAACACATCATGTTATTTCAATTGACTTACCTGATCATGGAAGGTCACCGCAAAGTCAGCACTTTAGCTTCGATACTTGGGCACAGCAAGTTATCAAAACGATCCAATCTCTGCATATTGATAAAGCCTTTGTAATCGCTCATTCATTAGGAGGCAAAGTTGCGATGAGAGCGGCGAGTTTGGCACCTGAACTTATAGACAAACTCGTCGTAATGGATATAGCTCCAGTAAAATATGATTCAAGGCATCACAACGTTATCGATGGTCTAAGTAACGTCAAACTCGATGAAATAGCCGATAGAAATGAAGCGATGACGCAACTATCTGAGTATATAAAAGATTCAGGAACTCGATCGTTTTTGCTTAAAAGCTTGTATCAAGATGAAGCAAAAAAATGGCAATGGCGGTTTAACTTGCCCCTTATTATCAGAGACTATGCATTGTTGAGTGATTGGCCGTTTAAAGGAACGTTATTCTCTGGAGACATTACTTTTATAAAAGGCACTAATAGCGACTATATTACGGCAGCACATCAAGCAACAATAATGGCTCAGTTTCCAAATGCAAGAGCAAAAATTATTGATGCGGGTCACTGGCTTCATGCTGAAAAGCCTCAACTTGTTAATACGCTGTTAACCCGCATTTTAATTGGCAAGCATAAGTGACGTTGATATATTATTAATGATGTAAGTGGCTTCAAAAAACTAGCATAGTTGTGCTAACATCCGCGCCAAGGTTACTCATGTCATTGTGGAGTGTGTATGACGCCAGAAAATTATCAACAAATTGAGTCCATTGTATTAAATGTGTGTCTAGTCGGTTTGTTTGTATTGCTCGGTTTAGCGATTCATGACGTAGTAAAGAAGAATGACGTTCCACTTATAGGCAGAGTCGTTGCTTATGGGGTATTGGGTTTAGGTGCAGTTGGGTTTGTAGCTAAAGGTGTTATTCAAATAATTTATGGCGCTAGCGGTATTTCTTAAGTTAGTGCAGTCAATAAGACGTTTTAGAAGGGTAACAAATGGCTAGCGTTGGTTTATTTTTTGGTAGCGATACAGGTAACACTGAGCACATTGGCAAAATGATCCAAAAAGAATTGGGTAATCAGTTAATCGATGTCAAAGATATTGCTAAAAGTAGCAAAGAAGATATTGCTGAATTCGATTTATTAATTTTTGGCATTCCTACTTGGTATTATGGTGAAGCTCAATGTGATTGGGATGATTTCTTCCCTGATCTTGAAGAGATTGATTTTGAAGATAAGTTAGTTGCAATATTTGGTTGTGGCGACCAAGAGGACTACGCAGAGTACTTCCTAGACGCTATGGGTATGATTAGAGATATAGTAGAACCGAAAGGTGCTATTTTAGTCGGCCAATGGTCAACTGAAGGTTATGATTTTGAGGCTTCAAAAGGAATGGCCGATGCTGACCACTTTGTTGGTCTCGGTATCGATGAAGACCGTCAACCAGAGTTGACGGAACAGCGAGTGAAAGCTTGGTGCAAACAAATTAATGAGGAACTGTGTTTAGCTGAATTGAGCTAAACGCCCTATCGCCTGTTTTGGTGATGCATAAAACACGCTGATGGTGAAGAAGAATTACCATCAGCGCAGTTAACATTGGTAAAACAAACTTGGATTAAGTAATGTCAGATAAGGTATCTAATTTTAATTGGTCTTTGCCCTCTTCTTTAGCTTCATAAGTTTTATTATCTGCTTTTGTAATGATGTTATGCAGCAGTAGACTTAGCTCCTTTTCATCAAGTTTATCTGGAACATGAGAAACCAGAACCGCGCCTATGCTAACCGTGATTGGTAATGCTATCGTTTCGCTTTGATATTCACAAACAAGATTTTTTAGAGCAGATTGTATTCGCGAAAATATCATTTTAATTTCTTTTTCACCCGCATTGGGCAGCAGTATTATAAACTCTTCACCGCCATATCGTCCCATGACGTCAGTTTCTCGGAGTGCTTCAGTCATAATCAATGTTAGATTTTGAAGCGCTTTGTCGCCAATATCGTGCCCATAAGTGTCATTTATTGCTTTAAAGTTATCGACGTCCAAAATAGCAATTATCATTGAATCTTTCTTATTAACTTGGTTACTCATCATCACTTTCGCTTGAGACATCGCATTTCGGCGATTTGGGCAACCGGTCAAATCATCAGTCATGGCTAAATAGCTCATTTTTATTTTCAAACTTCGTTCGCGAATAGAGACATATAGAAGTAATATAAGGACGATTATTGTCCCAATAATAACACTCATCAAAAACTTATTTTGACTTTGATTTCTTTCTATAATAGCTGACTTAAGTTCATTTTCCTGCTCTAATCTTAGTGATCTTTCTTCAGCTAAATCAAGTTCAAAATTTAACATTAGCCGCTGAACATCCTGCTCTTTTTTATTTTGAAAATCTTTATCTTTGAGTCTTATTAACTGCTTTTGGTAAAAAAGAGCCTTGGCAGCATTTTTATTTTGCTCTTCAATAAGGAAACTCGATTTAAATAATGCAATAGTCGGTTTAGCTTGGTTTTTAGCGTTATCTAGAATTGAATGAGCCTCAGTTGTCTTCTCTCTTGCTTGATCCCAGTGCCCCAAACTAATATGAAATTCAGCTTCGTAGGCTAGCGCTTCTATTACCTTTTGGGTGTAATTGTTTTTTTTGTATGTGTCGATTGATGTGCGTATCATCTCGATTGCTTCCGCACTTTTCCCAAGACCATGTTGTGCGCGAGCAATAACTTCATTCGATTGTGCAAAGTATATATTACGGTCTATTTCTTTTGCTTGTTGAGAGGCTAAGGTAGCTGTGTTGAGGGCTTTATCCCACTCTAACAATTCCAGATAAGAGGACGCTATATTATGCTTGTAAACAACCATGTGTTT
>JBLIKA010000135.1:0-7950 GCA_047637355.1 Glaciecola sp.
ATAGAAACGACAACAGGGGTGTGAGTAACTATGTGTACATATATTCAATTTAACATAATATACATTATGCGCAATTGTGTATAGTTATCCAAAATAGTGGATAAGTCGCTATTCCTTTTATCACATGGCTTTAGGACTGTGTTTGATGCGCTGCTACGTGAATAAATTGGCAGTTATGTGTCACAACAATAAAATGATGAACACAGCGCTCGAATGTAATCTGAAGTTTGCAGAATGATGAATAACATTTTTAGCAAATGGCCAATCAGGAATTGATGCTGGAACAGCTTCAACAACTCTGAACATTGGGATGACATTTGACGTTGATACTTCACAAGGTTGAATATCAATATTGATCCCATAGTCGATGAGTAATTTACGCTGACGGTAATAAGTTGCTTTGGACATCATCGATCGCAAGTCATTACCTTCAGACCATAATGTGTAAGTTGATTTCAATCTGTTAGGTAAATTATTTGCCGTCTCTGTGGGTAATTCAATTTGGTCAGTAATATTTATCTTATAAAGATAATCATAAAATAGTTTGCAGCATGCTCTGGTAATGCGCCAATTTTAGTCTTAATATTCTCTGATTTAGAATACAGTTTTATTGCTCAACGTTCAGATTCTTTATCAAAATCAAGCGTTTCATTTTTCATGGGCGGTCTACCGTGGCGAGTCTTAGTTTTGAACTCCATTGAACGAATAAATGACCTTAATGTACTGAACACCAATGAAAATATGTGTCAGAGCTAAATGCGTTTTATCATTGAAGGAATATTCAGGGGCACTTATCCATAAATGGGTTACGTTGCCCTGCCCCTCAACGATTCTCCATTATTGTGCCTTTGCATTTATTAAATCTTTGGTAGCTGATGACACCAAGGCCTTCCCTGCTTTGATAGCGGAACCCCTAAACTATTGGTTTTTTTGAAGTTTTAACATGAAACAAAACATTACAATGTCGTTGCTCCGAAGTAAGTTTCTGACCTGTAACAGAAGTTTGACCATTTTCATCGGCAAAGAAGGGATACTTTAGATCCCTAATTCACTTAATTTATCAGCTAACATCGACAAAATCCTATTGCACAAATCGCCTTTGTAGGTCTGTAAATGTCGTTAAACCCTCTTTGGTTATGCAACTAAACGGCTTTAATAAGGTCGTACTCACACTATAAAATTAATAGTAAAAATCACTACTTTTGAATGATATTAACTATGAAACCTCAGCTCGAGGTCGAACTGATAATCTAAAAATAATAAGTACTGTTGTGCTTTCATTGTTCATGCATTTAGTTGTTGTGCTATTAGTCATAGTAAATGATGAAACTTCTTACAAAGATGATACGTCATCGACTGTTGCTGTAGAAAGCTATTTGATTTTCAAGAAAGCACGATTAGAAAGAAGCAGTATTGACGTGGATGAGGACCCTAAAGTAACACCTAGTGGCCAAGTTTCTGCGGATATAAGCCAGACTATGAGTAAGCATGAAGCCCGATTTTTAAACGAAAAAACAATAGTTCCCATCTCACAAGATATAGTTGAGAAAAACAGTAATGGGCGCAAAGGAAGTGAATCTATTAAGGAATCTAGGAATCTAATAAAGAACGATAGTACGGATGCTATTAAACCGACAAACTCATTGATTGAGAACCGTCAAAAAATACCGAGTATTCTTATACAAAAGCCTATCAGTGCTACTGGTTTAATTATCAATGCTGTTAATTCTGTAAACAAAGATGCTTATGCATCTATGTTACAGCAAGAAACTGATACTTTTAATAAGCTGAAAAACTCACCAATAATAGATACTATACGTGAGTTGAACACAACTGAAGTGCCGACGGAGTTGTCACCTACCGTGGTTAATTGTGTAGAGGGTATCTCAAAAACGCTTGCCGTGATAAGTAAGTTTACGGGAGGTAACATTCAGTGTAAGCAATATGAAATTCAATCTTTTATAGATAAAAGGCTCAATAAAAAGCCTAAACGAAAATAGATAAAGTGGTCAATGCCGCTATTTAACGAGGAATAATAATGAGTATCAATGTTGCATTTATCGGGCTGGGCGCTATGGGATTTCCTATGGCTGGTCACTTATCAAATGCCGAATTTAATACCTCGGTCTTCAATCGTTCGGAGTCAAGGGCAATCAAATGGGTTAAAGATTACCCTAACGGTTCATTAAGAGAAACGCCACGATTAGCCGCAACCGACGCAAAGGTAGTTTTAATATGCGTAGGTAATGACGATGATGTTAGGTCCGTGGTATACGGTGAAAATGGTGTTTTAGCCGGCATGTCTCCTGGTTCTATCCTGATTGACCATACAACTACATCTGCAGAACTGGCCCGCGAATTGTTTCAAGCGTCGAATGATTTAGGAATACAGTTCTTAGATGCCCCTGTATCAGGTGGCCAGGCTGGCGCCGAAAATGGCAAATTAACCGTAATGCTTGGCGGCGACCAAGGTACCTATGAAGCGGTTATTGCATTACTAAATTGTTATTCACAAAAGCATCAATTGATGGGACCCAGTGGCAGTGGGCAGTTAACTAAAATGGTCAATCAAATATGCATCGCCGGTATAGTTCAAGGATTATCAGAAGCGCTCCATTTTGCTAGTAAAGCAGGGCTTGAACCAACAGAGGTTATCGACGTTATTTCTAAAGGTGCCGCCCAGTCTTGGCAGATGGAAAACAGGTCAAATACGATGATTAAGGGAAATTTTGATTTTGGTTTTGCGGTTGACTGGATGAGAAAAGATTTAGGTATTGTATTGAATGAAGCAATGACCAACGGCGCAACTTTGCCGATTACCGCATTAGTTGATCAATTTTATGGTCAAGTACAAGCGAATGGTGGCGGACGCTTCGACACGTCGAGCTTAATTACACTCCTAAATAAATAGTCATCGTTGATAATATGCCGCTCTATTGTCCCCGACTCACAACTAGTAAGATTGCTTTTTTTTATGGACAACATTACTTTGTCGTACTTTAATCTTGCAAATGTAATCGTTTGCATTTTAAATTTGCAAACGTAATAATTTGCATTTATAGTTGGATGACGCATTCTATATTCCCCCCTTATTACTCGGAGTTTTTATTTTGACTAATACTGCACATAAACAATATGGCGTATTAACCGCAGACATCGTTCATTCGACGAAACTAAATGCGAAAGAATATGCTTCGGTAATGCAGACGCTTCAAAAGCTGTTGAAGTCGCAAGCCGCACGATACCAATGTAAATTTGAAATTTTTCGGGGAGATAGTTTTCAAATACTTTATACAAACATCGTTGATGCAATGAACTCTATAATTTCAATACGGCTCTATTTGCAATCGGGGATTGAGTGCCCAGCTATCAAATTGACCCAATCCATAGCCATCGGTCGCGTTGAACAAACGTCCCCTAATCTGAGTAGCTCATTAGGGGAAGCGTTTATTCTATCAGGTCGAGCATTGGATAAGTCATCAAGGGGTGACCTGGTTATTACCTTTGGAACTGGCGTATCCTCAAAGGACTTAACCATCTCAACTCTATTTTTGCGTCATTTGCTGAATGGTTTAACAGAGAAACAAGCTGAAGTATTGTATTATTACATTGATTTTGATTTTCCAGAACAACAAATTATCGCGGACTATATGAATATGACTCGACAGAACGTTGCCACTCATTTGAAGCGCAGTGGCGCCGAACTAGTTAAAGCTTATTTGGAAGGCTATCGTGAGACGTGTTTAGGGAGCTCAAAATGAAGCTATTTTTCTTGTTACTTGTTGCTCACTTTATCGCTGACTTTTATTTACAAAAACACAGCTGGATCATGTGTAAGGTTCAAAACAAAGAGCGCTCTATCGGCTTGTTTAAGCACATGTTGGTACATGTAGGGCTAACTAGCGTTGCAATCATTCTGAGCGGCATTGCGTTAGACTATAGCGCTCTAATTGCACTAATTGTGATTATTCTAAGTCATTATATTATTGATATTTGGAAAACATATCGCATTTTTGTATTAAAGTATTTTTTGATAGATCAAGTGGGCCATCTCATTTTTATTACTGGGATATCGATTTGGCTAAGTGGTCTGAATATTCAAACTGTCTTGGTTGAGTTACATCACTTTTTCGATACTAAAACACTCATGTTAATTGGATTATATTTGTTTCTATGTAAGCCTGTATCACTGCTTATAACGCTGTCATTAACTAAATACACTGACCAATTTAATGAAGCAGAAAAAGAAAATGAGGGACTAGCTTCAGCCGGTGAACTAATTGGATACTTTGAGCGCGGTTTAATTGCTGCGTTCATTTTACTCGGGCAATTTGCTGGTGTAGGTTTTTTGCTAGCTGCAAAGAGTGTGTTTAGATTTGGAGATATGCGCCGCCAAAGCGATAGAAAGCTAACTGAATATATTATGCTGGGCACACTATTCAGCTTCAGCTTCGGTATAGCGGTTGGAAAACTCGCCGATTACTTGTTAACGACATTATAAAATATACGATGAAATATGAAGACCCTCTTTGCATCTCGCTATCTATTTGTTTGATGCACACCTTTTCGAGCAGTATTTCACGTCAGTCCAGTTTTTTTCCCATTTTTTGCGCCAATTAAAAGCTCGGTTACAAACTGGACACATCTTGCTAGGAAGATCAGATTTCTTCATTGTTTTCTAATTTAAGCAGAAAGGTATCAGCGTCATCTAGCATGTGATTGAACTTAGTCTGATCCATCTTCGACATCGTACTATAAATCATACCCATTCTTGGGTTGCCCTTAAGTTTGTCTTGATGGCGATACAGAAAATGCCAGTATAAATAGTTGAATGGACACGCCTGAGGACCTGTTTTTTCCTTCACACTATATTCGCAACTTTTACAATAGTTAGACATCTTGTTAATGTAAGAACCACTCGCCGCGTATGGCTTGCTTGCTAAATTTCCAGCATCTGCAAATAACACCATGCTACTCACGTTTGGCAACTCAACCCATTCATAAGCGTCAGCATAAACGAGTAAATACCATTCGTTAATAGCCTTGGGCTCAATTCCTGTTAACAATGCAAAATTACCGAGTACCATTAGTCTTTGAATGTGATGGGCATAGGCATGTTCTTTGGTATCGTTGACACATTGCGACATACAATTCATTCGTGTCTTGCCTGTCCAGTAAAAGTCGGGCAATTGCCTTTTAGCCTCTAAATAATTCTTCTCTTTTAAACCAGGCATAAAATACCAGTAGAAGCCACGCACATATTCCCGCCAACCAAGGATTTGTCTAATAAAACCTTCAGCAGAGTTAATAGGCACATGCCCGTTTAAAAACGCTTCCTCAGCGGCCTGAATGACTTCGTGAGGCATTAACAGACCGGTATTAAGATAAAGCCCAATATGAGAATGGAATAGCCAAGGATTACCTTCAAGCATTGCATCTTGATATTGACCATAATCCACCAGACGGGTTTCAATAAAATCCGACAAAACAGCGAGAGCACCTTCCCTTGTGACTGCAAAAGAAAAATTATTTAATTCACCAAAATGATCAGCAAACTGGTTTTCTACAAGTGTTAGTACATCAATTGTTATTGAGTCTGTTGTAAACTGTGTTCGCTCCGGAATATCCGGGTTTTTACCAAATGGTTTGCGGTTTTCTGCGTCGTAATTCCACTTTCCACCCATCGGTTGCTTGTCATCCATGAGCACGTTAGTTTGTTTGCGCATTTCCCTATAAAAAAACTCCATCCGGTATTGCTTCCGACCATCGGCCCAATCACTGAAAAAGTCTTGAGAAGCGATAAAACGATTATCTGAAGTAATGTTAACGGTAATGTTTAACTTGCTTTCCCACGTCCTAACTTCTTCAAGTAAGCGGTGTTCACCAGGATGGGCAATGGTAATAGTGCTAAATGAACGCTGTGCGCAAGTGTATTTTACTTGTTCAAATAAAGAACCATGGTTATCAGCAGCATCATATTTAACATAAATAGTCTGAAAGCCCTGACTCTCTAACTCACACGAAAAATGACGCATAGCACTAAAAACAAATGCCACCTTTTTTTTGTGATGTTTGACATACGTTGCTTCTTCTTTTACTTCTGACATCAAGACTTTGTCAGTCTCTTTGTTAAAGTTAGACAGTGAACTCATTTGTGTGTTGAGGTGGTCACCTAGGATGACAACTAACTGGCTCATGCAATTACCTTTAATTGGGCGAGCGCATCAAGTGCTCTGGTTCTTGATAGCTTTAAATCAACAATCGGCTTAGGATAGTTTTTGCCTAATTCAACACCACAAGCTTTAAGTATTTCAGGTGGTGCTTCCCAAGGTTTATGGACAAACTTATTAGGCAGTCTTTTTAGCTCGGGGCAATACTTTTTGACGTATTCACCGTCTTTATCAAATTTTTCACCCTGTAGAATAGGGTTGAAGATCCTGAAAAATGGTGCTGCATCTGCCCCTGAACCAGCAACCCATTGCCAACCAGCAGAGTTACTTGCCATATCTGCGTCGAGCAATGTATCCCAAAACCAACGTTCTCCTTCACGCCAGTCTATAAGCAAATTTTTAACTAAAAATGAGCCGACCACCATTCGCACTCTGTTATGCATATAGCCGGTTTGATACAGTTCTCGCATTCCGGCATCTATCATAGGAATCCCTGTATTGCCGAATTGCCATGCTTTTAGGTCCTCAGGGCTTGTACGCCACTGAAAAAAGTCAAATTTGGCATTAAAATTCTTATGTTGAATTTCTGGCCAGTGGAAAAGTAAATAATAACTAAACTCGCGCCACCCTAGTTCACTGAGATAAACATCCAAATTTTTATTGTCGAATGCATTTTCAAATGCCCCTTGTATCGCGTACCAAGCCTGATTGGGCGACACCTCGCCAAAGTGTAAATGTGGCGATAACAGCGAAGTTCCTTTTACTGCTGGCACATTTCGGGCTTCTTGATAGCTAGTCGCTGCTTCATTAATGAATCGTTGAAGCTTATTTGAAGCCCCCTCTTCGCCAGGTTGCCATTGAGCTTCGATCTCTTTATACCATTCAATTTTTGGTATTAATTTCAGACTGGTTAATTCCACTAGGGAAAAATTAACGTCATCGGCAATATGCATGACTGTTGGTTTTGCTAACGGGAACCGAGGAGCTTCGCGGGTTAAACAACCTTTTCTATAATAAGGAGTAAAGACTTTATAGGGCGTTTCATCCTTCTTTAACACTGTCATCGGTTCCCAAAGGAGCGAGCCATTTAAACTTTTGGCGTTAATACCAAGTTTCTTTAATTCCAGCTTTATATTCTCGTCTCGCTCTCTGTGCCACGGTTCGTACAATCTATTCCACACTACAGAGTCAGCAGAAAACGTCTTGGCTAGCTCAGTCAAAATTGCTAGCGGATTGCCTCGACGGATAACTAATCTGTTACTTAAAGAATGACTAAGTGACAGTAACGAATGATGCAACCACCACTTGCTTGCTCTGCCTAAAAGGGCATGCCCAGGTGCGTCATCATCGAGAATAAAAACAGGAATAATGGTTCCGTTATCGACGGCGAGGCTCAGTGCAGGATTGTCCGCGATACGCAAATCTTGTCTAAACCATACGATTATTTTTTTTGTTAACATCAAACTCAATTTTATATTCCTATCATTAGTAATAGCTATTTTTGCGGATAATTATTTAGGAGGATAATCATCGAAATGGCTAGCAACACTGCATTGTAAATACATGATACATCCTTAAATAGATCGAAAACTCTCTATCCGATGTAAATAACACAATGATACAGCATTAAATTAAACGACTAATGAGCAAAAAGATTGGATTACACTGGTTTAGGAAAGACTTACGCATACAAGATAACTTGAGCCTAGCCAAAATAACGTCTCAAGTTGATGAACTTGTATGTATTTATGTTTACCAAGGTAAAACCGATCAAGATAGC
>JBLIKA010000136.1:0-7624 GCA_047637355.1 Glaciecola sp.
TGCTCAATGGTCACATCAATCTGCGTATTAAAGCGAAGACGAATAGCAATATTACAAGGTTATTCGAGAATGTATTCGTAGTCGATTTCGACCCATCAGCTGGAGCTAACAAATTCCCAACGCAATACGCTTCCGAAAAAGTGGTACTTGCCATGTTTTATAATAACAAAGGTGCAGATGCTCTATTGAATGAGAACAGTGATCTGGCTTATGCTTACTTACGAGAAGCAATACTGGCAGATGAAAACTACGCTGGGGCATGGGTTAATTTAGGGCTGTTGTATCGTAAAAAAGGACTCTATAATTTAGCGCTTGGTGCTTACAATCAAGCGATTGCTTTGAACGAAGATTATAATACTGCATGGGAAAATCTAGCGATATTGTATGAGCACTTAGGGGATACAAAAGCCGCGTTTGATATTCACACTCGATTAGATCAGAAGCGACAGAAGAATCCGTTTTATCATCAAATGCTTGCTGAAATAGATAGAAATGAAGGTAGTCTAGAGAATAGTATTTTACATTATAAAAAAGCGATTGGGTTGAACAATAACCAGCATCAGTTTTATTTTGGTTTGGCGACAGTGTATTTCGACAAAGGCGATTTTGAAAAGTCAGAGCACTATTTAATGTTAGCAATAAGAAAGGCAGGAAAGGGTAACGTAGCAGACATGTATTTGAATAAGTTAAGCGCACTTTCAAGCTTCATTGCATCTACGCATTCTAAATAAACGATTGGTTTTATATTCAGGGTAAAAATAAAGTACAAAAAAAATCAGCGAGTAAAGCTGATTTTTTAATTCCATAAAAAACCAATAATGCTTTTCCTATATCAATTATTAGTGTTAAAGCACTCCTAGCTCGGTTAAACGCTCGGTAAGGTAAGTACCTGCAGTATGTCGCTCTGATAGCTTCACATCTGGACGCGGGTGCAAAAATAAAGGTAATGAAATACGAGACTTGGTTACATCAACTCCTTCAGGATTAACCACTCTGTGAGTAGTCGACGGGAAGTATTGGCCTGAGGCTTCCTGCAACATATCGCCGATGTTCACGATCAAATTACCAAAATCACAGGGTACATCTAACCAGCTACCGTCTTTCGCTTTTACTTGCAAACCAGGCTCATTTGAAGCGGGGAGCAAGGTGATTAAGTTAATATCTTCGTGCGCAGCGGCACGAATCGCATCTACTTCTTCATTACCGGCTAATGGAGGATAATGTAATACTCTTAATAATGTCTGCTCGCTGCCATCAATCATTTGTGACAAAGGCATACTGTAATGTTTGCTTACGTCTTCAGGTGACTCTTGCTCTATCCAATTCAATAAATGAGCAGCCAATGCAGATGTGTTTTTATAATAATCACTTAGTTCATCTTGCAATTCTGCAGGGCACTGGCCCCAGGGATAAAAGTGAAAATATTCTTTAATATCTTTTTTCTTAAATCCTTTGGCCACTTCTGACACGCTTTGTGGGAAGTAACCATCTTGTGTGCCTTTGTTGTATAAGTATTGGTTCTTTTTTTCAGCGTTAAAAAAGGTTTGCCAATTGGCATAAATACTTGCTACGGAGGCTTGTTGTATCGGATGGTTTTTTAAAACACCAAAGCCAGTCTGACGCAAAGACTCAACAAATTTTTGCGGTGCATCAGGTGCGGTAAAATCAACTGCTTCTAATTTCATATTTTCGTAAACCTATATCTATTTTATCTTATCAACTGGACTTCTTATGTCCGATTTCTAATGGATGAATCAAACCTATCAAGCTATCAATTTTATCGCGTCTACTGCTTTATAATCGTTACAGTGCAAAGTGTTACAAACTTAAAGAAATGAATATGCCGGCAAGTGCCGCACTCATTAAGTTAGCTAACGTGGCAGCAAATACGGCTTTGAGGCCGAGTTGTGCTATTTCTTTTCGTCTCGTTGGGGCTAAAGCACCAATGCCACCCATCAATATGGCAATTGATGAAAGGTTGGCAAAACCGCACAAAGCAAATGTCACGATAGCTTGAGTTATGGGTGATAACTCTGCGCTATATTTGATAAAGTCTAAGTAAGCTACAAACTCATTTACGACCACTTTTTGGCCAATGAAACTACCCGCTAAATTTGCTTCGTTCCATGGCACACCAATTAACCATGCTACTGGTTGAAAGACATAACCTAATATAAGCTGGATAGATAATTCTTCTTGACCAAACACACCACCAATGCCACCAAGCATGCCGTTTAATAAGGCAATTAGCGCGATAAACGCAAGCAACATCGCTCCTACATTCACAGCAAGTTTTAAACCTGCGGTTGCGCCGCTGGCAGCAGCATCGAATACGTTAGTATATTGTTCGTTATCAGCTTTAACATCAGTCAGGCCTTCATTCGTTTTGTTGGTTTCAGGCTCCAACATTTTAGCCATTAATAAACCACCCGGAGCCGCCATGAAACTAGCGGCTAACAAGTACTTTAGTTCTACTCCTAAACCAGCATAACCGGCCATGATTGAGCCCGCAATTGACGCTAAGCCGCCAACCATAACTGCAAATAATTCTGAACGCGTCATGGTAGGTAAAAAAGGTCTAATAATAAGCGGGGCTTCGGTTTGGCCTACAAAAATATTAGCTGCAGCAGACATTGATTCAGGTCTGCTCGTGCCGAGTAATTTCTGTAATGCGCCACCTATTATGCGAATAACAAAAGACATAATACCGAGGTGATAAAGCACAGCAATTAATGATGAAAAGAAAATGATGACAGGCAATACGTTAATGGCAAATATAAAGCCTAATGACTCACTGCCTAGTAAACCACCAAATAAGAAACGAATACCGTCTTCGCTGTAAGATATAACATTGGCCACATACACCGTTAGATTATTGAGGAAACTGATACCCCCTTCGGAATATAGTATAAACGCACCTAATGAGGCTTGAATTGCAAAAGCGCCGCCAACTGTTCGCCAGTTAATGCTTTTTCTTGCCGATGAGAATAAAAAAGCCATGCCTAATAAAAAGGCGATCCCTAATAATCCTGTCATTTGATTTTCACTTTTTTTATTTTTTATATTTATTTTTTAAGTAGCGAATGAATCTATATGAATTTAACCGTTTCCGCACTATCGATTTTTTATAACTACAATAAAACAACTAGTCGGTCGTTTTTACACTTTTACTGATTTACCATCAAGTAAATACGAACTTAACACATCCACCGCCAAGAGGTTTTCACCGCCATGGGGCACAATTAAGTCGGCTAACGTTTTGCTAGGTTCGATAAATTTATGATACATCGGTTTAACTGTCTCTTCATACTGTTTTGCTACTGAGCTAATAGAGCGACCACGTTCTTGCGTATCACGCAGCATTCGCCGCATCAAACATACGTCAAGAGGGGTATCGACAAACACTTTAATATCAAATTGATCAAATAACTGAATTTGTGTCAGTAGCATAATACCTTCCAAGATAATAATGGGTGCTGGGCTAATAACTTTAAAGTCAGACAGGCGAGTATGAGTCACGTAACAATAGCTTGGGTATTGAATGCTATTACCGGCGTTTAATTCTTGTAAATGATGGTTTAATAAGTCGTGCTCGAAAGCATCAGGATGGTCATAGTTAGTCTTAGCCCGCTGCGCCATTTCGATATGGTCTTGAGCTTTGTAGTAATGGTCTTCTTGAAGAACGAGCACATCTCGCTCATGTTGACGTAATTTTAACGCTAAGTTTTGTGTGAAAAGTGATTTACCAGAACCTGATGCGCCTGATATTGCAAGGATGATTGGTTTTTGCATGGATCTAGTTGAAGCCAATAATAATAGTGCTTATAGGATAACCTTTCGGTGCATTTCGATCAATTTAAGCTTACATAATTGCTAGGATTACAGCAAGTTTATGGTTAAATGTACTGAACTGACATAAAAATGACGATATTTTGTGTAAATGCTTTACAATGTTGTCGGAAATTAAATTTTTAGCTTTTAACGGTGATTTTTAGTGCAAATGCGTCACAGAAACGCAGTGTGTCATAAAAATGAAACGCAACACGACGATAATCACCACGCAAAAATACTCAACTAACTAAAACAGGAATAAATATATGTCTGCTACGATGAAATTGAGCCGCGTTGCTATAGCAATCGCGTTATCAGTTGGTCTATCGACGGCTGCGATGGCACAAACTACTACGTCCAACATCCGGGGTAATATAGCAACCGAAGCGGGTACTAACTTCGCTGAAGCGACGGTAACTATCTTACACTTACCATCAGGTACGGTTTCGACAGCGACAA
This sequence comes from Glaciecola sp., assembly GCA_047637355.1. Taxonomy (GTDB): domain Bacteria; phylum Pseudomonadota; class Gammaproteobacteria; order Enterobacterales; family Alteromonadaceae; genus Glaciecola. The sequence continues at coordinate 4,291 of JBLIKA010000136.1, forward strand.
CTAATGCTAGTGGCGCATTCTCTGCGCGCGGATTGCGTGTTGGTGGTCCTTATTCGATTACTATTACTGGTAATGGTATTGCCCCTGTTCAAATTGATGATGTTTTCTTATCACTCGATCAGACTTTTTCTCTGCCAGTAACTGTTCAGGAAACCTCGTCAGTAGAAATAATTACGGTAAGTGGTAGTGCCCAAGCCGGAGGATTCGCGAATGAAGGCTTAAGTACTAGTCTTGGGCTAGAAGCACTGACTGCAGTTGCTTCGATTGACCGCGACATCACTGATGCAGCAGAGCTTGACCCATTTGTTTCGGTGAATGTACAAAGCGGTGGCACGAAAGAACTAACGATTGCAGGTGCAAACAGCCGTTTTAATACATTGACTGTTGATGGTGTTGCCTTAAATGACCGTTTTGGTCTAAATGCAAATGGTTACCCAACTCAACGCTCACCTATCTCTTTTGATGCAATCCAGTCACTTTCAATTCAGACTGCACCATTTGACGTTGAGTACAATGGTTTCACTGGCGGTACTATCAATGCTGTTACCAAATCTGGTACGAATGAATTTCATGGTTCAGTAGCTTATTATTTCACTGATGACTCTTTGATAGGCGATGAAAACGGCGACAATGAGTTTGACTTTAATTTTGAAGAAAAAACCTTCGTTGGTACGTTTGGTGGTCCGCTGATAAAAGATAAACTGTTTTTCTTCGTGGCTTATGATAAGTACGAAGAAGTGGCGCCACTTTTCTCTGGTCCAGCAGGTTCGGGAGCGCTCAATGTTGAAGCTGATATTACATCTGATGATGTAGCTACAGTCGGTCAAATTGTTTCTGATGTTTGGGGATTCGATATTGGTGGGTTTAACAAAGATGACGCCCAAGATGAAAAAATCCTAGCGAACATTGACTGGAACATCAACGATAACCATCGTGCGAAATTTACTTACATCAGCACTGAAGGAAACTCAATCGCCGAGCAAAACGGTAACAATTTCCTAGCGTCCGATAACATACTTGGTGCATCATCAACTTGGTACAATCGTTCAGAAAAAATTGAAAGTATCATCGGTCATGTATTTTCAGACTGGACAGCGGACTTCTCGACTCAATTTAAGATCGCTCGTACAACACAAGCTACAGGACAAGATTCATTAAATGGGTCTGAGTTTCCATCGTTCGCTGTATTATTACGCGAGGTTGATGGTGATGAGAATTATCTTGTTGTAGGTCCAGACCGTTTTCGTCATGGGAATGCACTTGACCAAGAGTTTCTCCAGATAAAAGCGATAGCTGAATACGTTGTTGGCGACCATATACTTAAAGCTGGTTTTGAGCGCGAAGACGTGGATGTGGACAATTTGTTTGCACAAAATTCAGAAGGTTCTTATGTGTTTGACAGCATTGAAGATTTGCGCAACGCAACTGCTTCTGGCTTACTCTATGACAACGCGATAAGTAACGATGAAAACGATTTACGTGCTGTATGGGGCTATACTTATAATTCTTTGTATATTCAAGATAGCTGGAATGTTAATGCTGACCTGACTATCGATGGGGGTATTCGTTACGATTGGTATGGCTCTGATGGCGAAATTCGTGAGAATCAAAACTTTATTGACCGATATGGATATACTAATACGACAGATATTGATGGCTTGAGTGTGGTTCTTCCAAGAATATCCTTTAAATATTATTTATCAGATAACACAACTGTTCGCGGTGGTATCGGTCGATTCTCTGGCGGCTCTCCAGGCGTATGGATTTCTAATAGTTATTCAAACGATGGGGTGATTTCGGATAGTTCTAACGCATTTGGAACTATTGCAGTACCTACAACACCTGATTCAGCTACGGGTCAATACATTCCCCAGGATGTGCTTAATACGCTAGCTACGGAAGCGCCAGATGGCAGTGTAAACGCACTTAGTCCATCATTCGAAATTCCAACTACTACTAAATTCAGTCTTGGTGTCGCTCACGAAGCAGACCTTGGTATGCTAGGCGAAGACTGGTTGTTGTCTGCTGATTATCTTTACAACAATTTGGATAACGCCACTTATTGGTACGACCAACGTTGTGAGAATCCAGTATCAACAGCGCCGGACGGACGTGGAGTTTATGACTGTAGCGAGGGACCAGAGTCGCTCATCGTTGGTTCTGTTAATGATGGTGATAGCAATTTATTCGCATTTTCAGCATCGAACGATTGGCAAACATCAGCGGGTGAGTTTGATTTGTTTATCAGCTACACATATGCTGATGTTACAGATGTAGGCTACGGTACATCGTCTACTGCTACATCAAACTACTCTGACTTTGCTGCATATGATAGACAAAAGCCTCGCGCGGGTACATCTAGTTTCCAAACCGAACATTCACTTAAAATGCGCTTTAATTGGGAAAAAGACTTTTTCAATGGATACGCAACTAAAGTATCTATGTTCGCAACTCGCCGAACGGGCCAACCATATAGCTATACCTTCAGCGAGAACAATAATTGTTTACTCGACGTAGGTGGCGGTAGATGTGCTCGTGAGTCAAGAAACGATGATGCAGGTCACTTGCTTTATGTACCAACAGGTGTCAATGATCCATTGTTCTCTGCCGAATCATTCGGTGGCGATGCAGCGGCACAACAAGCCTTTTTTGATTACATAAGCAGTTCAGAGTTGGCTCAGTATGCAGGTGGCATTGCCTCGCGTAATGGTGATAACTCACGATGGTCAACTATCCTTGACGTACGTATCCAACAAGAACTTCCCGCTTTTCAGGCAGATCATAAACTTACAGTGTTCCTAGATATTGAAAACTTTGGGAATCTACTCAACTCTGATTGGGGTCGTATTGAACGCACCAGATATGAGTATGAGCGCGCTGTTGTTTCTGCCAGAATCAATAATGGTCAATACGAATATTTTGATCTGAGAAATCCAGACAGCATTAAAAACTTGGAAGTGCTTAGTCAGTCTGTATGGCAGGTTCAATTCGGATTAAAATACGACTTCTAATTTGTTAAACACTGGAATATGTGGACGCTTAAAACCGGAGACATATTCTTGACTAATATGAAAAAAGGATCTGTTTTATAACAGATCCTTTTTTATTTTATTTATCAATAAGTTAAACGCAAACGCAAACGCAATCGTTAAAAACCTTCCGTGTCACATACAATTGTGCCGTCTGCTAAATCTCATCAAGCCTCAACCCCAACAGTTGCAAAATCACATTTTTAATAAAACCGAGATGTTGTGATGCTGAAGATAAGTCCTAAGCAATAATTAGAGAGTAACCGCGCGCTAAACCGTACTATATAAAAAAATCCAAGCTCACA
>JBLIKA010000137.1:0-7605 GCA_047637355.1 Glaciecola sp.
TATTAATTGCAAAAGACAGGCTTGAAATTTACGAAGACTATGACGTAGGCAAAGAAGTCATGGTGATAACGACAGTTAAAGTTGACCCTAATATGGGAGATATATATCTAGCTGGTTTGAGTCAGAGCTGGGTCAAAGCGGTTAAAATTCAAAAAGAGCTTGGCTTCATCAAAGATTGGAAAATCTATGGAAGTGATCTGCCAATGAGTGGTGACTTTAATATGCTGTTAGTGGTAACCATGGCCAGTGGGTCTGATATGGAACCGAACAAAGCAAAGTATGACGCCTTCATGAAGAAGTGGAGCGAGGCTGATGAACAAATGTCTAACGAAATTTCAGCAAAGTACCCAGAAGTCAGAACATTAACGGGTGAATATCACATGCGTGAAATCATGATGAAATAATATATGAACATAGCGCTTGATTGTTTAAATGCAAGAGAGCGCTATAATTAAAAATCGTGATTAATTATATGTTTAGGGTAGTTACTATTCATTATTCTACTTCTAAAGAACCAAAAAGCTGTCATCTAAGTGCATTTAATTGAAAATTTTAAGATCCTTTAAAATTAATTATTTAGCCTTTTTCTTAAGGTGAACATATATTATAAATTCGAATTATCCAACTAAATTAGAATTTACAAAATCCTACTTGTTAAAAACGCGACCGTTGAAGAAGAGCCTCTTTTTTATTGCTCTCTCTTTATTTTCAATGTGTTGTAATGATTCAGAAGATACACTTTAAATCCCGCCTATTAACACAGCCGATATGACTCTAGATGCTGATATTGCGTCAATCATTGTTTAGCATTCGTCAAGATGGCGGAGCCGACTGTAGTTCGTACTATTTCGGTGATTTTTGCACGGATGAGAGTTTTCACGTTATCGGTATGGTTCAACTAGGCCGTGGTAAATGTGATGGAGACTATGGAACTGAAGCCTTTGGTCGACTCCGATAAACGAGGTATGAAAAAGATAAGTATGCATTCAGGACATTGAGATTCAGTGAGATTAGAACAAGCTGTGCTGACTCATTTGAATCCTCAAAAGGCGTTAAACAAGTATGACATACTCAATTGGGCCCCCCAACATTCAAGCGGTTGCTATTGTAATTAACACGCAGTGTGCGATTGACAAACTTGTGGCCAATAGATCAGATGGTATTATTAGTAGCCGAATCGATCTGATTGAGGGGGCGTGATCCGAAATCAAATTTAAGCCTTCAAAGCATAAGGATGTTGCTAAAAAACCAGCTCATTATTTTAGATAGAAAGACTAAACCATTTTTGAGTTGTTGAGCTAATCGTTGGCATTAAATTAAGAGACGAGTAGGTAATGTATTTATTCATAATTAATCAGACTAATACACTCCCATGAAAATAAAATATTTCCACAATTTGATTAAAGCCCCTATGGTTCGTGTTCAACATATCTATTGGGTAAAGCTTTGAATAATTTTAATAATAAAGTGGTTTTAATTACGGGTGCTGGCAATGGCATTGGCCGAGCAACCGCCCTAGCATTTGCGCAGAAAGGTGCTAGTGTCGTGGTGGCAGATATAAGTCAAACCGATGGTGAAAAAACGGCTTCTACAATCATTAAAGCAGGCGGCATAGCGACCTTTATTCCATGCGACGTTACAAAAGATCAAGATGTACGAGCACTCGTTAACCGAACACTAGAAACCTATGGAAAACTAGATATTGCTTTTAATAATGCCGGTATTGAAATTGAACAATGTAAATTAGCGGATGGGGAGGACGCGGTTTACGACAAGATAATGGACGTAAACGTGAAAGGGGTTTGGCGTTGTATGAAATATCAAATTCCCGCGATGCTTCAACAACCTACCTCGGTTATTGTAAATACCGCGTCTATCGCAGGTTTGGGGGCTGCCCCGAAAATGAGTATTTACAGTGCCAGCAAGCATGCGGTAATTGGGTTAACAAAATCAGCTGCAGTCGAATATGGTAAAAAAGGCCTGCGCGTTAATGCTGTTTGCCCCGCAGTTATTGATACTGATATGTTTAAACGAGCAATACAAAACAATCCTCAAAAAGAACAATATGTTAAAAACCTTCATCCTGTTGGACGAATTGGCCAACCTGAAGAAGTGGCGGCAGCTGTATTATATTTATGTTCAGACATGGCTGGCTTTACTACAGGGGTCGCCCTGCCCGTGGATGGTGGTTCCACTGCGATTTAAAAATAGCTGAGTTGTCGCAGAGAACTCAGCCTTTGTTCCTAGTAGTAAAAAGATATCCGTAATTTATACGATGAAAAAGAACAATTCCTGATAGTGGACTACACTCAACTAACCATGCTTATAATTTACGATTTAACAATGAAGATTAATTAGTCTGCATGGAAAACCATAAACGGACAAAGGATAATCACATGTTTAGACGTCAATTTTTAAGGGCTTTGGGATTCGGTTTAGGTACAGGGTTATTAGCCCCTGGTTCTATAATGGCTAAAGCTACATCGCCGACTATTGCTACTAAGCCTATTCAAGCCGGTGACTGGGTAGCATTGCGTAATTTATTCCCACTTACCCGCAATTATATTCAGTTATCTACCTTTCTACTAGCATCTCACCCAAAACCAGTGTCTGACGCTATCGAAAAACACCGTAGGGCATTTGATGAAAATCCGTCCGATTACTGGCATGCGAATTTTCAAACGATTGACGCAAAAATCAGTAATTCAGCAGCTCAGTATATGGGAGTAAATCCCCAAAATATTGCATTAACTGATAGCACGACTATGGGCTTAGGACTAATTTACAGTGGTTTGAAATTAGAAGATGGCGATGAGGTATTGCAAACCGTTCATGACCATTATTCTACAGATATGTCGCTGGCCCATAGGGCAAAACGTACCGGTGCGAAAGTAAGACGTATAGCGCTGTATGAAAACCCGGTGCTAGTCAGCATATCAGATGTTCAGAAGCGATTACGAGCCGCAATTAACCCTCAAACCCGCATTGTAGCAGCTACGTGGGTACACTCTTCGACTGGCGTCAAACTGCCAATAAGGGAAATGGCAGACACTATAGAAAAGCTAAATAAACAACGAAAAGCCAATCAACAAATATTATTTTGTGTCGATGGTGTTCACGGTTTCGGAATTGAAAATCAGGACATTAGCCAGTTAGGATGCGATTTTTTTGTAGCTGGGACCCATAAGTGGATTTTTGGTCCCAGAGGAACAGGCGTCGTTTGGGGATCTGATCTCGCTTGGGCGCGAAGCGAACCCGTGATCCCAAGTTTCAGTGAATCTTATGAGGTTTGGCTGGGCGGTATGAGTCAAGACCAAGTGCCTTTGGGTGAGCATATGTCTCCGGGCGGCTTTCATTCATTTGAACACCGCTGGGCTTTGCCAGAAGCGTTTAAATTACATCTACAATTAGGTAAAGATAAAGTACAGGAGCGTATACACCAATTAAATGAGCAAACAAAACAGGGCTTATCTAAAATGCCACATGTGACAATGTATACGCCAGCAAGCAGCAGTTTGTCATCGGGACTAGTCTGTTTTGATGTCAAAGCTATGAAGGCAGAGTCTGTTGTTAAAAACATGCACGGTAGAGGAGTAATTATGAGTAGCACTCCATACCGGACCAGTTATGCGAGGTTTGCACCCTCATTGCTTAATAATGAACAGGAAATTGAACTTGCATTAGCTCAGATAAAAGCACTCGCATGACCCTGAATAAACTAAATTGAATTTATTGCAGCACCGAGTGTGCAGATTGAGCGGAATTGGAGCCCTCTAAAGGCTGAACCAATATAACCTCTGCACACTGGTAATACCGTCGAGCATCAAACCAGTGATAACCGTTTTAATATAGGCACACTGTCCTCTTTTTTTTCTAAATCAACCATGACTGTAATAAATTCATCACCATTTTTACGGCGATTCGATACCTCTCCACGCCAATTACCTGTCTCTAGAAGCGTATCCCACATTTCCTTATAAAATTCAGATGATTGTTGGCCTGATTTCAGAATACGAGGCTTTTTTCCTAGCACCTCCTGACGGGTGTAGCCGTTCATTCGAGTAAAACTATCGTTGACTTCAAAAATCGAGCCATTGGTATCTGTAATCATGCTGCTTCTAGGTAATGACTGAAAACACTCGCGGCTAGTCCTCGTTTTTCTTCAGCCTCTTTGCGCTCGGTAATATTATGAATTACTCCCAAGAGAAAATGTCTACCATTGGGGTCTATGAATCTATTCTTCCTTGCCAGAATTACCCTAGATGGAGCTCCTCTTACTGAAAGTGACTCTTCGCACAAAACCTTTTTGCCTTTATGGAGTTTTGTCTTCATTACGTTCAGATGCCATAACGGGCACTTCCTCTTTAAGATTGTGGCAAACGGCCCGCAGCCAGAACTTATTATTGGCTTCGTCTATTGATGAAATTTCAATAATATGACAATCCTCGCTTTTCAAATTAATACATTACAAAGGGCAGGGTATTGATATTAATCAATTATAGAGAAATTAGCAGATGCAACAACCTGCGTGCTACTGTGGTTTATTCGTATTAAGTCGTTAATGTGCGAGCCTCGTTTAAAAGGTTTTGTATATCTTTATAATAAAATTAAATACCGTGATGAGCATTTAGTCGCAAATAAAATTACTATTACCGTTAAGCAGTTAATTGATGCTCATGTTGATGGCGATTTGGCCATTGTTTGATGTAGCTATGCTCGTATATCAACAATAAGGATAGTAAATGCGTCGCCCTTTAAAGTTTCGATTGGGTTATTTGGCCATATTGGCGATAACTTACTTCGCAGGATTTCAATTCATCCCTGAACAGATTGATTCAACTCTAAATTTCAGCATTTTTGTGTTGTTTTTAGTTTGCTATTTTCTGGTTATACCCAGCTTGTACTGGTTTTGGGTGATCAAAATCGGTAAACAAAAGCGATGGAAGCTAATTATACCTTTATCTATGGGGGGCTTGATTGCACGATTTTCTTTTCCAACCGATATCGCCCAATACTTTGAGTTTATAATGTGGGCTAAATATCCCATAATTGCCGTGGTATTTGCTTTAGAAATTTTTGTTATTTACAGTGTTATAAAAGCACTATGGCAAGCACGAAAATTATCTGGTGACCCCAGAGTTAACATTGTATCTAGATTCGAAAAGAAAGAAGATGATGAGAAAAAGCTGACTATTGCACTAATGTTGGCTTACGAACCGTCTAGCTGGTACTACTTTATTTCACATTTTTCACGCAACCATCCTGTAGCCATAGGAAAGTTAAATCTTTTGTCGGCAAAACGATGGCATTTATTTTTGCTAATGACGTTATTGGTTATGCTAGCAGCACTAGGCTATCGCTTGGTGGTGGACTACAGTCAATTCGGAGCCATCTTGCTGGCAGGATTTGTTTTGTATGGCGTTGTAGTACTAAGCGCCAATCACAAAGTCAGTCGCTACTATTCCTTATATTTGCACAATAACCAGTTGGTGATTAACAACAGCATGTGGGGCTTAATGGTCATTCCTCTAAAACACATTTCCAAGCCGGAAGTTGGACACTGGGCGAAAACTGGGCAAGTTGATGCTCTGCAATTTGGTCGTGGTAAACACAGTAATATCAAGTTAAATTTAACGCCGGCGAGTAACTATTATTCTAATATGGGGCAAGCTAAAGAAATGGCATCGGAGGTGTATTTACAGGTAGAAAATCCAGAAACATTTCAAGCTATGCTGATTGAAAGCGCAGATGCATAGTAAAGTCATCGTAAACACTATTATCTTAGTGCTTTGTTAAGAAAGTCGCGCACTGCTTGTATGTAAACGGTCTCATTGGCTGCCATGGTTGCATGACCTGCGTCTGGCACAATAACTGTTATCGCATTTTCGATCATGTTTGAATAGCGGCGGCAAGTTCGAGGACGCGCTTCATCAAACTCGCCACAAATTACTAGGCTAGGTACATTAATATCCTTTAGCCTGTCGCTAATATCATAATCTTTCAATGTACCATAGCCGTTAAAATCGGTAACGCCCCACATAGTGACGTACATTTCATCGTTACCAGTAGGACCATCATCACGATATGAAGTTGTTGAACATGGGTTAGTGCGACACATGTGACGAGAATAAAATAGGTCAACTGCATCTTTAAATTCAGGATCATCCAGTGAACCGGCAAAATTATTCTTTTTGAGCACATTCTTTGCTTTTATTGGCAGATTATCCACCCAATCCTGATTGTCTTTGTTCCACTGTGGTGTTGAAATAAGGGGACTGGAGAGGATCGCAGCCTTAAGACCTTCAGGAGCTCGTGATGCATACTCTGCTGACAATGAACCACCCCAGCTATGACCAGCTATGATAATTTCATCAAGTCCAAGCGTTCGCCGAATATGATCAATTTCATCAACAAAGCGTTGTACATTCCAATTTTTCTGATCACCAGGCCGCTCAGAATTACCTGAACCAAGCTGATCATAAAGAATAACGGGGTAAGTATCTGACAACGCGACATAAGGCATATTGCTTCGGTGAGTCCCACCAGGCCCGCCATGCATCATAATAATTGCGGGGCTTTTACCCAAATGCTGCATACCGTTTATACGGTACCAAATTCGACCACCGTCAACGGCAATATAACCGGCCTGTTCAGGGTCCTGATGTGCAAAAACACTCGACTGAAAGGCGACCCATAACAACGCAGCCATTGCTGCAGTGATTACTTTATTCATATTTTAAATAGACCTCGACTTTATAGCGTAACAATTCATTCAGTATGCAAAATAAGCTCTTTTATACATTGGATAAGGAGTATTGCATTATAATTGCAAGCTTGGGTAGGCTTTATGTTATTACTTAATAATCGAATTTGTATTTATAAATTTGAATACAGTGAACTCGGTCTTGCGATTGGGAAGTATTTGATTGCTAAATAGTGTTGTCAGTTTATTAATATCTCACCAAAGGTGGTTTGCTTAGTTTGGTAGATTTTATATGCAATAAAAGCTTAGAAAAATAACTACGTTCCCAAAATATTCATACTTTATATTATAAAAAACTTTTTGGAACAATGGCTGGTTCAGTGTACTGGCCAATAGTAGCCTGCATTACAAAATACCTGTCCCGACACTCAAATCTAATATAACCAAGTTGTAACAGGCTTAAAGAATTGTTGAAACGAATAAAATTTGATATCTTATTCGTCTATTTTTGCTAATAAGTCATATAATGCTCAAAAAGCTAGTTTCTATTATGCTGTTAATCTGCATGGCAGCCCAATCTCCTTTGGTTGCGTCACAAAGTGTGCATGATTCTCTTCATGATGCGAGCACCACAATGCATGACTACTTTCATGCTATGGGACAGCCCCACGAGCATAATGAAATAGACGTTGAAAAATTTGAAATTAGTTATTCAAAAAATGCACTTGAACATAACAATTCCCATCATGATGGCGGAGTTGTAGGCATTTTTATTTTATTACCTTCGGGCATTCCTAACATACTGCCCGATGTGAGCTTGGATAACATCCTTGTTTGGTGGGCTTCACCCTTCATTAAATACGCCACGCGGCCGCCCAAGATCTAAATCCTAAATTTTAGCA
>JBLIKA010000138.1:0-7280 GCA_047637355.1 Glaciecola sp.
GAGTTTTATGAAAAATGACAATGACGAAACTAATAAAGCAGGCAAAACCGAACATGCCTGTTGCCAAGCGAAAGACACCGGACAAACTATTGCATCAATCGGCAATAAAGCGAAAAATATAGCGAGCAATCATCCAAAACTAACAGAACATCACCTTATTATCGATGGCGCAAGTTGTGCTAGCTGTGTTGCTAAAATTGAAAAAGCACTGCGCATATTAAAAGGTGTTGAAAGTGCAGAAATGAATTTCGCTCAGCGAACCGTTTTAGTAGTGGGAAACGTTCCTGATTCTACCTTGATTTCCGCAATCGAAATAGCTGGCTATAACGCAAAAATCGATACCAGCGAGTCAGAAGAACAAGCGCTAAATGAAAAAGATAAAGCTGACGCGCAATATTATAAAAAATTAATTCGCGATATGTCGATTGCCTTGTTACTTGGCGTCCCGTTAATGATTTATGGACTTACGATAGGCGAAATGACGGTAAACACAAACATCGAAAGGCTTGGGTGGTTTACGGTAGGGCTCGCCACGTTGGGCGTCATGATATTTTCGGGTAAGCATTTCTATATCGGTGCGTGGAACTCATTTAAAAATCACTCTGCAAACATGGACACGTTAATTGCATTAGGCACAGGCACCGCTTGGCTATATTCAATGGTTGTGGTCGCTGTTCCTGCGTTACTCCCTGAAATGGCGCGGCATGTTTACTTTGAAGCGACGGCTATGATTATAGGCTTAATTAATCTGGGCTTGGCATTAGAAGTAAAAGCCCGAGGTAAAACCTCAGAAGCAATTAAAAGACTGATTGGTTTGCAGTCTAAAACCGCAAGGGTAATTCGAGATGGCAAAGACATAGACATCCCGATCGAAAATGTGCTGTTGAATGACTCAGTGCGAGTGCGTCCAGGTGAAAAAATATCGGTTGACGGACTCGTTACTGAGGGACATACCGCGGTAGATGAATCCATGCTCACGGGCGAACCGATGCCTGTTGAAAAGGTCGAGGGTGACAAAGTCGTTGCAGGCACTATCAATAAATCAGGCTCGATTGTCTTTAAAGCAACACGAGTAGGCAAAGACACCGCGTTAGCCCAAATTATCAACATGGTTAAACGGGCACAAAACTCTAAGCCGCCTATTGGTCGTTTAGCCGACATAATTGCAGCCTATTTTGTACCCGTCATTATGATCATTGCAGTGCTAAGTGCACTTGCATGGTTAAATTTTGGTCCTGCACCTAGCATTGCCTTCGCCATGGTATCTGCAACCACGGTGTTAATTATTGCTTGCCCCTGTGCGCTTGGGTTAGCCACACCCATGTCTGTTATGGTTGGTGTCGGCAAAGCGGCTGAAGCGGGTGTGTTGATAAGAAATGGTGAAGCGTTGCAAACAGCCTCTAAAATAACGACCATGATTTTAGATAAGACCGGCACTATCACCGAGGGTGCGCCGAAAGTCACCGACGTTCTTTTGGCAAACAAGTTAACTCGGGAGCAAGTATTAATGCTCGCAGCGAGTATTGAAGCAGGCTCTGAACATCCTCTGGCAATGGCAATTGTTGAAAGTGCTAAAGAGCAAGGTATCGAGCCTCAGAAGGTAACAGATTTTGCTTCCATTGCAGGGCAAGGTGTTGCAGCCGCGCTAGATAACAGCGCACTTTTATTCGGAAACGAAAAGCTAATGACCGAGCGCGGCATAAATATCGCCGCGTTTTTAGACAAAGCACAAGCATTCGCCGAAGAAGCTAAGACGCCTATGTATTTTGCGGTAAATGGCGAGTTAGCGGCCGTTATAGCGGTTGCCGACCCAATTAAAAGTGACTCTATCAATGCTATTAAACGATTACAGAACAACGGTATTCGAATTGTAATGCTGACGGGCGACAACAGACTTACAGCCAAAGCGATAGCAGAAAAAGTCGGCATAAGTGAATACGTTGCTGAAGTCATGCCTGAGGATAAAGCCAAGAAAGTTGCCGAGTTGCAAAAAGAGGGCGAAATAGTGGGCATGACTGGAGATGGAATTAATGACGCCCCTGCGCTCGCTCATGCAAATGTCGGTTTTGCCATTGGCACCGGCACTGATGTGGCTATAGAAAGTGCCGATATCACGCTTATGCGAGGGTCTTTGCATGGATTAGCTGATGCAATCGCGATCAGCCAAGCGACGTTAACTAACATTAAGCAAAACTTGTTTGGTGCTTTTATCTATAACATTGCTGGGGTACCCATTGCGGCAGGCGTATTGTATCCATTTTTTGGTGTGTTATTGAGTCCTGTTATTGCCGGAGCCGCGATGGCGTTTTCTTCACTTACCGTCGTCACAAATGCAAATCGCCTGCGTTTTTTTAAAGCAAAAGACCATTAGGAGTCGTTAATTATGTTATGGATAAATTTAGCTGGAATAGCACTCATTGTGTTAATTGTGTGGTGGTTTTGGATCTATAAATCACCCAGTATTGAGATCCAAGAAGGCGTCATTGAAGTCATTGTAAAAGATGGCGTGTACCAACCTTCTAAAATCAAAATCCGTGCTAATGCAGTAACTATAATCGCGTTTAACAGAGTAGATCCATCACCTTGTTCCGAAACATTACTCATCCCGGATTTAGAGATTAATGCAACGCTCACACTGAACAAGAAAGTGGTTGTTGAGATACCGGCCTTATTACCAGGCCGTTACCCGTTTCATTGCCAAATGAAAATGTATGTAGGTGAGTTAGTAGTCGAATAATAAAGGCTATAACGCCACTCTATTATTCATTACCCTACATTTTCTCATTGCCGTGCTCCATCATCTGCTCTAACATCATCTGCATCATGTCCCCATGTCCTTCCATTTTGTGCATACATTTATCCATATTCATTGATTTCTTATGCATTTCTTTCATGCTGTTTTTCTTGGACATGTGGCTCCCCATATTTTTTTTCATCATATGCATGCCCTTTTGCATCGAGGCCATATGCTGCTGCATCAGCTCTTGGCGCTTCTCTTGATCCTTCTCCTGCTTGATTTTTTTCATCAAATCTTGCATCTCCAACATATGTTGGTGCATTGGCATCATTTCTTGATGGTTGGTCATGCCGTCCATCGATTCGCGCTCTGTGTCATCGGTATGCTCATGCTTATCTTGTGCATAAGCAGGCAAGGCGAATATCATGGAAATAAGTATGACTTTAGTTAATGTTTTCATTATTTTTCTCATATAGTTTTAGGTTTGTACTCAACAAACGGCAATATAAAATGAAAATTTGCAGATCACTTTGACCCAAGTCAACATTCTTAAACCTACAGATTAATTAGATAAACCAAACGGATTATCTATGCTGTTGCTTGGCGCAGTAAACCATCGTGGACCCTTGTCCGTCATATAAAAATGGTCTTCCAAACGAATGCCAAATTCATCGGGCACGACTAGCATCGGTTCGTTGCTGAAGCACATACCTGTAGCAAGCGGTGTTTTATCACCGCCGACCAAATAAGGCCACTCATGAATGTCTAAGCCAATGCCGTGGCCGGTGCGATGGGGGCAGCCTGGTGTTTTGTATTCAGGTCCTAATCCTTGTGAAGCTAAATAACCACGCGCGGCGGCATCGACAGCCTCGCAAGGCGCGCCGATTTCAGCTGCGTTAAAGGCGGCAAGTTGTGCGGATTTCTCATTATTCCAAAATTCCCGCTGTCTACCTGTTGGCTCACCAAAAACATAAGTACGGGTAATGTCTGATAAATAATCGTGCACTTTACAGCCCGTATCTATTAGCACTATATCGCCTACTTTCAATACCTGCGCATCTTTAACACCATGCGGAAAAGACGTGGCTATGCCAAAAAGAACAATACAAAAATAGTTACCTGGAGCCCCTACTTTTTGATGTGCCAGTTTAATAAATGCTTCTACTTCGGTGGTGCTTATTCCTTCATAAAGCATGCTTGCCGTAGCTTGGTGTACAGCAAGTGTCATGTTCATTGCACCTTGCATTAATGTGATTTCATTATCTGATTTTTGCATACGGCAATGCGCAGTAGTCGCTTGTGCGTTTACTAGGTTCAATCCAGTTTGTACTTTATTAATGCCGTCGAATATAAAGAATTGCGCGCTTTCATCGATACCTATAGTGGCTTTGTCGCTTATCTTTAATTGCTTTAATATGTCGACAAATAAAGCGTAAGGATTTTGGTGTTCTTGCCAGCCATGTATCGGCCCATCAATAACCTTAAATCCATTTAGGGTGCCAATTTCAAAATAGGGAGCTATGTATTGCACCTTGCCCATTGCCGGCAATATAGCGCCTACCATACGCTCACTTGCATACCATTTCATACCGGTGAAATAGGTAAGATTTGTACCTGCGTTTAGATAAATGGCATCGATATTATTTGCTTGCATGTAAGCCTGCGCTTTAGCAATACGCGCTAGATGTTCTTCAGCTTGAATTGGGATAAGCGTGCTGGTCATATCGCTTAATGTTGCCAGTGCTTGCTGCGGTGTTTGCGTGCCTATACCTATAGTTGTCATTTATTCTCCTTGGATATGTTTTATTTTTTTATGTTATTAGTCCAAGCATAGAAATCTTGAAATGAGTAGTCGTATCGACAATGGAAATTTACAAAGGTAGGCTCAACCTACTATTTGAGCCGTTGAGAACTGATATCTCATGTTCCTATAAACACAGATATCAGTAATACTATCGGCGGCTTCGCGCGGTGCTGCTCGATAGTTTGTAGACACTCTATAATCGCCATTAAGTTCGCCTATCCTGTGCCAACAATGACCGTGCAGCAAAACGAGGGTGCCTTGTTTGGGCGACAACACAACTTGGTCGTCAAAATCTTCAAACAAAGGCCCTTTAGTCAACGCGCCTAATCGATGAGTACCCGGGCGAATGTATACCTGGCCTCCCAATTCCTCATCGACATCCATTGAATAAAGCAACCGGTTAAGATTAAACTGTGTACTATTTTCCGGTGGACAGTCTTGGTGCCAAGCTTGTCCTTTACTACCTTTTTTGGAAAACATCACCATGCAATATTGATTTTTCCACTCTTCACCTAAAATCTGGGTTGTTAATTTTTGTAGGCGCGTATCACGTTCAAAAGTATCAAAAAATGTATGACCTTCGTTCTGCGGAAACCACGGGATCACTTCCGTTTTAGATAAATCAATAAAATGCTGATTGTGCGCGTAGTCTGGTGACTCACCAAAATGAGACATAATACGAGACTGGGCCTGTGACATTAGCTTCGTATCAAAAAAGTCCTCGATAACAACAAACCCTTGTACCCAAAATAGCTTAGCCAATGCGTCATAGTCCAGATTATTAGCGATTTTAGTCATTCATTTTACTCATAAGTAACTGCTTTTTAGCAGTGAATTTAACGGAGACTATCTGGTAATACGTGCAAAATTCAATAATCTTGTAATCCATAGCCAAACTTAAACAAAGCATGCTCTGCATAGGGTGCAATCGGAATGTCAGCAAATTTCACTGGCCATGAATAAGGTGATTTTCCGGTTGGTTTGAATCCATCGGTGGCAAACAGGAAGTCTGCTACGCCAGCACCTTCTGAACCAGGCAACCAAGCGGCAACAAATGCATCACTGTTATTCAAGTCCTCATTGATGACTAAAACTCGACCTGAAATCAATATCACAACCACTTTCTTACCTAGGTTTTTACACCCCGTAATAAGTGCTTTGTGATCATCACTTAACCACAATTCATCGCTGTCGCCAAATCCCTCTGCGTAGGGATCCTCGCCAACGACAACAACCGCCTTTTGAGCCGACATGTCTGCATAACAACCTTGTTCAGCGTATTCCACATTTGTTCCGACCGAATTTATACCTTCAAAAATGGTAGTGGCCCCGGCATAACTTTCGGTTTGCCCCTGCCAGTGAATGGACCAACCGCCGCTCTGTAGCCCACTATTGTTCGCATGTTGACCTACCACCGCAATTGGCTCGGCGGGGTTTAGTGGTAATACCGCATTTTCATTTTTGAGTAAAACCAACGATTCTCTTACTGCTTGGCGAGCCACCGCTCTGTGTGCTTTTGAGCCAACACTGAGACTCAATTCTCTTTTCGCAAACGGATCAGCGAAAAGACCTAAACTAAATTTCATCGTCAAAATTCGGTGTACCGCATCATCAATCCGGCTCAACGGTACCGTTTTATTAATCACCGACAGTTTCAGTTTATCCATAAACTCGTCATGATTGCCCGGTTGCATCGCCATATCAACACCAGCATTGATAACTTCGTGGGGCTCACCAAAGCGCAGGCCTCCATTCCAGTCGGTAAGCACGACTCCTTGAAATCCTAACTCGCTTTTCAACACATCGGTAACTAAATGGGTATGTTTATGCATATTCAGATCATTGTAAGAATTAAATCCAACCATAATAGCGGCAACACCCTGATCAACAGCCGCGGCATAGGGTGGTAAATAACGTTCTCGCATTAATTCGTCGGTCATTACTGCATTGCCACCTTCAACACCACCGTCGGTTGCACCGTCGCCAATAAAGTGTTTTGCTGTTGCTGCAATCGTATGTCGGTTTGCTAGGTTGCTACCCTGATGCCCTCGAACCGATGCAATAACAGCTGCGGTAGTCAAATCTCTGTCTTCTGTAAAACCTTCATACACTCTTCCCCAATGCTCGTGTTGCGGCATGGCAATACACGGTGAAAATGTCCAATTAAAACCGGTACCAGCTACTTCTAATGCAGTAATTTGAGCGGCACGTTCAATTAGATTGAGGTTTCTAGTCGCGGCCATACCAATGTTATGGGGAAAAATAACAGCACCTTCAAAGGTATTTTGTCCGTGCACAGCATCGACAGCAATCAACAAAGGAATACCTAGACGAGTTTGTAGTGCACTGTATTGAAACTCATCAAACTTGTTTATCCAGTCAATGGCTCTTGCACCAGGCGTTGGACCTTCTGTGTGAATAATAGAACCGATGTTTTTATCGCGGATAATCTCAGGGCTAACATTGTTATGCCAGACGGACTGGGTCATTTGGCCAATTTTTTCATCTAATGTCATCTCTGCTATTAACGCTTCAATCATATCTTCATGGCTATTGAACTGACATAAGTCGAATTTTTGAGTGCCCCATTCACATATGACATTTACGTTGGTTTCTGTCTTATTTGAGTTTAAGTTTGTGCATCCAAAAAGCATCAGTAAAAAGGTTAGTATTAGTACTATTCTCATGTGTTTTCCACGGTTAGTCTCACTTTTTGTTGTCAAAAGATATCATCTCAAA
>JBLIKA010000139.1:0-6980 GCA_047637355.1 Glaciecola sp.
TTTGGCTTTTCTCAGTTTCACACTTTACCAAATTTTGACAAAGTCTAGGTAGGATAAATTGCGGGTTGCAAGACGTTTCAGTTGCACACACTAATACACTCCCACATCAATAAATGGTTATAATGTAAATTGATTGTTAATTTCATCCGATTAAGACTATCTTAAGCTAAGCGCATTAATGGTATGACTGTGCTCCTATAACATCGAGTTTCTATGATGACAGATACGCGTTAACGACCACTTAAATTTATTTTCTTATTTGATTTAAAAACTCACTTTACAGATTAAGGATGTGACATGACTGAGCAATTAGTAATACCGGCTCATATTAGTTCTCTTGCCGACTATATTGAAGAAACCTTTAAGAAATATAATAGTAAACCAGCATATAATGCACTGGGTCAAACTATGAGTTTTGCTGAAATGGAGATGCTATCAGCTCAGTTTGGCGCTTGGCTGTTGGCCAAAGGAAACTTAGTGCCTGGTGACAGAATTGCGATTCAATTACCTAATTTATTGCAAAATCCAATTGCGGTTTATGGCGCTCTTCGAGCTGGCTTAGTGATTGTCAATACCAACCCACTTTACACACCAACTGAAATGGCACATCAGTTCAGCGATTCAGGAGCAAAGGCCTTAGTTATACTCGAAGATTTTGTCCCTAAATATGAAGAGATCGAAAGTCAAACACAAATACAAAGCGTGATCGTGACAGCAGCAAATCAGATGCTAAGCCAACAAAAATCAACTTCCGGTTATCCTTGTTTTATTCAAGTCTTTGAAGAAGCAAAAGATCTTCTCCTACCAGTTCGTCAACAGATTTCCCTCGATGATGGCTGCATTTTACAATATACAGGCGGTACTACTGGCGTATCTAAAGGAGCCGAGCTTACTCATAGGAACGTACTTGCCAACAGTATTCAAACCCTTGAACGCTTGGATAAAGGGTTTAAAGATGGTGACGAGATTATTATTTGTCCGCTTCCTCTCTATCATATCTATGCCTTTACCGTGTGCATGATGACGCTTTTCGCAAAGGGAGCAATGTGTATTCTCATCCCCAACCCAAGAGATATGGACGCATTCGTCCAACAAATTAAACCCTATAAATTTAGTGCTTTCGCAGGCTTGAATACACTGTTTATGGGCCTGTGCGCTCACCCCGAATTTCCATCACTGGACTTCAGTAAGTTAACGCTCACAATGTCTGGAGGAACGGCTTTAACTAGTTCAGCTGCCGAGCTTTGGAAAAAAACTACCGGTTGTACTGTTACTGAGGGGTATGGATTGTCTGAGACGGCACCTGTGTTAGCTTTTAACGAACCAGGCAATGAAAAAATTGGGACCGTCGGACCTCCTGTTCCGTTTACAGACATCCAAATGTTGGACGAAAACGATAAACCAGTTGCAGATGGAAAAGAAGGCCAAATAGCAGCTAAGGGTCCGCAAGTAATGAAGGGCTACTGGCAACGTCCAGACGAGACAGCTAAGGTAATGACAGCAAATGGTTACTTCAAAACTGGGGATGTTGGCATAAAGCTTCCTGATGGTTGTATTAAAATTGTCGACCGCTTAAAAGATATGATTATCGTATCAGGCTTCAATGTGTATCCAAACGAAATTGAAGACGCCCTTACCAAACATCCTGACGTGCTTGAAGCTGCCGTTGTTGGTAAGCCCGATGATAGGACTGGCGAACGAGTATGCGCATATGTGACGTGCAAAGACGACATTGATAAAGAGGATGTTCTGAATCATTGTCGAGTTCTATTAACTGGTTATAAAATCCCAAAAGAATTACATGTGATTGATGAGTTACCTAAGTCGACGGTTGGCAAAATATTACGTCGAGAATTACGTTAAAACGCCTCAATAATTTAAAATAATCATGCTTTTTGATGGCTCTGCGCTTACTAATGTAAGTCAGAGTCATCACTCTTATTCCCCTTTAAAAATTTAGCGCCTTTAACGTAATTCTTACAAATACTAAATTAAAGCGCGTATGATCATTGTAATATTTTTTACTGAGACTATCTGTGTTAGAGACAACACCCATTATCGATTTTGCATTTTCTGTCATTGGTCCTGTCATTTTATTAATCGCATTCGGATATGGCCTCTACAGAAGTGGTTTAATGACAGATGATTTTGTTGAGCGCGCGAGTCGACTAATTTTTAATTTCGCGCTGCCAGCCCTATTATTTACCACCATCAGTAAAAGTAATGTCGATGCAATGTCGCAAGTCAATATATTATTAATTGGAGTGACAGGCACCGTAATAATTTGTGCTATTTTAATGCTTATTAGCCCATTCTTAGTTGCTCAGCGCAGTGATCGAGGGGTTGTTATTCAAGGCGCATTTCGCTCAAACATGGGCATTATCGGATTAGCTTATTGTTCGAATGCTTATGGCGATGCAGGTCTGGCATTGGGCTCTATTTACTTAGGTGCTCTCACAATTACTTATAATATAATTAGTGTTGGTATCTTAAATTTCTATTTAGACAGCAAAACATCCTTCGTTAAAGTCGTCAAAGGCGTTATTAGTAACCCCATTATTTTATCTATCGTGGCTGCGCTTTTAGTTTCAAGCTTTAATGTTAATATTCCTAATATATTACTCAATAGCGTCGGTTACTTTGCGCAACTAACGTTACCATTAGCACTGCTATGCACAGGCGCTGCACTGCGTTTCTCTAGCTTTAGGAATGATGCAAAAGCGGCTGCGTTAAGTATATTCGTAAAATGTTTAGTGTACCCAAGCGTTATTGTCTTTGTTGCAATCTATTTCGATATAAGAGGAATGAAACTTGGTATTGTTTATCTTATGTCAATTGCCCCAACCGCAGCAGCAAGCTACATCATGGTGCGTAAGATTGGGGGAAATCATCAATTGGCAGCTCATATTATTGCAATTAGTACGATATTATCGGTTCCAGTTACGATTGTCGGCTATACTTTGCTCACCGTTTATTTGTAACATTGTCTTTATACTAATATTGAAAGGATTGATGCATGAATAAAAGCCAAGATATTAGCAAGCATCATTTTCAATTGACTAAAAAGAATGTGTTAATTGTTGTTGCCATATTTATTGTTTGCATCGGTCTGCCTATGCTAATTCTACTCAACCTATAATGCTAATTAATGCGTTGAGCTTACATCCTCATTTACGATAAAGCTAAGGCGACAGCTGCCTGAGCATGAAGCTCGGTTGTATTAAATAAGGGAGCCTGCGGGAAATCTTCTGGCTTCAATAACAAAAATATTTCAGTACAGCCCAGTATGATCCCTTGCGCGCCCTTTGCTAACAGATTTTCACACACTTTTATATACGCTTGCTTCGACGATGCTGTTATCTTTCGTCGAACAAGTTCGTCAAAGATGATTCTATCTACGCTGACTTGATCCGCTTCATTAGGCGAAATCACATCAATATTAAAATTTTGTTTAAAACGATCTTTAATATAGCTAGCTTCCATAACAGGCTTTGTTCCTAAGATACCGACTTTACTGAGCCCCGCATCCGTTATTGCTTGTCCGGTAGGGTCACTAATATGAATAAACGGAATATCGACTACGCTATCAATATTGTCAAGAACGCAATGCATCGTATTGCTCACACATATCAACATGTCCGCGCCTCCAAGTTCCGCGCCTTTAGCTTTGGCTTCAATATACGACCGAGCTTCAGCCCAAAGTCCGTTCCTTACATAATGCTCAATATTGCCAAAATTTACACCTTGAATGAGTGTTTCTGCAATTTCCCAACCGCCTAAACGCTGGTTAACAAGTTCATTGATCATTTGATAGTATTCAGACGTTGCTTGATTGCTCATACCGCCAAGAATGCCAATTGTCTTCATTTTGGTTGGTCGAGTCATAATAATTCCTTTAGATACTCTGATTACTATTGAAGAGTGTAACCCACACCTAAAATAAACCGTGAGTTTTGGTCAAACAGATCGAAACGCGCAAATCCTTTCCAGCTTTTTGAATTAAAAAGCGCAGTCTCTGACTCTATCGACAAGCCATGCCCCGTTGTAATGAAATCTTCAGTCAGCTCAGCTCGGGCTCCAAAGTTGTCACTCACATAAGAATAGTAAGCGTAATAGTCCACATCCTTATCTAGCACTCTCAGTCTATGCTCAATGCCAATGACTACTTTAGTTTTTGAGGTCGAAACTCGACTAATAAACTCAATTGAATAGACAGGAGAATGTTCTAAAAACAGCCGATACTCAGCCCTTACAAAATTGGCATCAGTCATTCGCTCCAAACTAATTTCGTAGCTGGAAATATCATTTATATAAGACGACATTTCCATTTCAACATAATTTAGCTTTTCAAATGCATCAAGTGCAGTTCTAGCGTTATTATCTTCTAACTCACCAAGAACAATTTCAAACTTTGTTTTAGAAGAGTAACCATAAACATGCCTAACTCCTTTAATCCAGCCATCTTTTGCAAGACCACTTGAAGAAACACGACCTTTATAAGTTGGAATGGCACCAATTTCTGTCTTGGTACCCAATACACCGGTATGTTTTAAATATATATGACGAAGGTGAAAGTGATCAGCAACCTCATTATCAAAAGTGTTGTAGCTAGACGAAAATTGATCACCTGTTACTCCGAAGGCGTTAACACTCCAATTCACGTTAGGAATATTAAACGCTGAATAAGCTCTAACGCGATATTGAAAACGAGAATCACGATTAGAACGGTCATCAAAACGAAGTTGAGTCTGTACCTTGTATTCAAAAGTATTATCAGCACTGAAAACTGAGTGTAGTGGAATAATTAGTAAGAATACAATTAGTGTAAAACGCGAAGTTGTCATTTCTTCCCTGTAAAAGATGCAGAATATAAGCACAAAGTAATGGCGTAAATATAGCGATGTCCAAAAGTTTAAACAAGAAAGACTTGATATTATCGCTCTCGCCTTAGAAAGGCAGATTTCACATTACTAAGACGACACTCATTTCTTAAGCTAACACCTCTATTTGACATATCTCAATTTCGCTGGTCAGCAGCGGGCATTCTCGAGCACTAAGACTCCCAAATAATTTTTTCAGCCAGTGGTTCAGTTAAATAGTGCTTAAAATTTGCTTCAATTTCCTTACGTTTAATCTTCAAGGTAGGTGTCAAAAGGTTATTTTCAATGGTCCAATTAGACTTCAGTATGATTAAATGATCTAGTGTTTGATGACTTTCAAGCTTTGAGTTTGTCTCATTTAAGGTCGTTAATAAAGACTGCGTAATAAAAGAATTTGACTGTTTATTTTGTGAGTGTATTACGACTAAAGCAATAGGCTGCTTTCTGCCTTGGCCAAAGACACAAACTTGTTCTATTTCGAGATTACGTCCTAGCAAACTTTCGATTGGCACAGGGGCAACATATTTTCCTTTTGCTGTTTTAAATTGTTCTTTTATACGGCCAATGACTTTAAAATCTCCATCAAGAGTTTCTACCCCTACATCTCCTGTTCGAAACCACCCACCGATAAAACTCGCGTTAGTTGCTTCATCATTTTTGTAATATTTTTTAAAAACAGCGGCCCCACGAATTAATATTTCTTGCGAGTCACCAATTTTCATTTCCACGCAGGCAATTGGCTTTCCAATACTTCCAAGTGCGCCAGCTTGATAGGGATAGTTAACGCAAGACATACCTGATGTTTCAGTCATTCCCCAAGCCTCTGAAATAGAAATTCCTATTCGCTCATACCATTGCAGTATCCCCGGAGAAATAGGTGCGGTGCCGGAGAAAAACATACGTGCGTTATTCAACCCTAACGAAATCCGAATTTTTCTTGCAATGACTTGTTTTATGATTGGGATTTTTAATAATAATTGAAGTTTGTTATCGGGTATTTGATTTAAAATTTCGCCTTGGAATTTGGTCCATAAACGGGGCACCGAACCAAACACATTTGGCTGAGCAACTTTAAGATCATCGATAAAAGTGTCTAAGCTTTCAACGAAAAATATCGAAAAACCTGAATAAAAAGAAAGATTTTCGACAACCGAACGCTCAGTTATGTGTGCTAGAGGAAGATAGGACAGAACATGGTCATTTGCATTGGTCTTCACTCGGGCAGCAGTTTCCAATGCTGCCGCGGCAAGATTTTGGTACGATGTTACAACCCCTTTAGGCCTTCCGGTGCTGCCGGAAGTATAAACAAGTGTCATCGTGTCTTGCAATTCAGCGGCGTGAACATGTTCGAGTGGCTGATTTTCAAGCAATAGCTGCCAAGAATACTGCCCTGATATACTAGGGTAAGGAAATGTAATTATAGGGATCTGTTGTGCAATTCCTTCCCGTGCTTCGACTAATCCATCTAACTTGCCAACAAATATGGCTTTGGTATTACTTTCCTCAATGATGTATTGAATTGTTTCTCTGTTTGCCGTGTAGTAGATAGGCACAGAAATCATGCCTGCCATCATAATCGCTAGATCAGCAATAAACCACTCCGCACAGTTCTTGGACAATATTCCGATCTTATCACCTTTTGATAAACCCATTTTTTGTAACGAAAATGCAATCCTACGAGCACTATCGTCAACGTCACTCCAGCTAAATATCTTAAGTTGACGATTTATTGGCTGATGTAAATAAGGTTTGTCGGGGTGTTGTTGAACGAGTTTTGAGAAACTAGCTAAGGGGGTTAGATTAATCATTTCATGTCCTTTTGATTTTAGTCTGTGTCCTTATGATTTTAGTGATCGTAGAACAAACGATAAAGGACACTATTTACGCTTACTAATGCAAATTTTGGTGTTGAATAAATCTCATTTTTCATCATTGTGGTCTTTTGTGCCACGTTTGTCTCAATAATACTATTCTTTAAGCAAAAAAAAGGCGCTCAATGAGCGCCTTTTCTATTAATATATTGCGTTATTATGCAATAACTTTCGATACTACACCAGCACCTACTGTGCGGCCACCTTCACGGATTGCGAAGCGTAAACC
>JBLIKA010000140.1:0-6908 GCA_047637355.1 Glaciecola sp.
CAATTCGGGTAGTTCGCTTATCCATAAGCTCTGAGTTCCAAACATTAATTTATCGAATTATTATAGTAATTGGGCTTTGGATTTTCTCAGTTCCAAACTTTACGAAGTGTTGACTCAGTCTAGGTGAAATAAATCGCGGGTTGCAAGACGTTTCAGTTTCACACATTAATACACTCGCACATTTGTTTGTAAGTGAATATTAATATCGGTTCCAAAAGTTATATTATATTTGGTTTGTGGCATTTCTGCATTGTGCTCATTGGGGGTCGTCGAGGATGTATCTCTGGCGGTCGGCTCTAAACAATAGCAGACATAGGCGATTCAAATCTTAACAAGAAATTTAGACAATAATTTGATGGGGTAAGACTATAATGCGGTTCTTCGTCAACGTTATTAACACAAAGAACTGTGCAGATAATTTTTTTTTAGTTACATTGACTATAATTACAAGACGTTTAATTGAGATATTTACTGGTATCTGCTGAATAGGCCATTTATGAATTCATTAGAGAGTCAATCAGCTTATCGGCCTAGCTATTTATGCCCCGTTTTTTTTGGCTCTTTTTCTTTCGTTTTTCTCAATTTCAGTTTACCCATCAGAGCTGATGATCTTGGCATAGATGCAGTAGGGATCGGAGGCATGTATGCTGTTTTCACAGGCGCCATGTTATTATTTCGACCTATTGTTGGTTATTGCTTAGATAGGTTCGGGCGCCACCTTTTCTTCTCTAGTGCGTTCTTTTTCTATGTTCTCGCAATGCTTTTGTTTGTTCAAAGTAATAGTATTTATGATTTCTATTTAGCCCGCTTTCTTCAAGGCATAGGCGCCTCGCTTATGTGGGTGTCCGCAAGGACAATGACCTCTGATTTAAATAAAGCGAAGTCAGCAGGTTCAGCCATGGGGATACTCACAACGACATCAGTACGTGGCAGTATGGTGGGAGCAACTTATGGATTTACCTTATTGGGTTTTTTACCTATGCAATCAGCTTGGGTTTGGGCGTTTGTAGGTTATGCTTTAATGTCGGTTGTGGCATTGCTGTTCTCTTTGAAGGTTAAAGAGACATCTACAACGGTTTTTACTAATAATCTACACGATAATTTCAACAGGACAGTTCCTTGGTCACCTAATTTAGCTAAAGTCATGTTCATCGTATTTTTATCGGCTTTTGCGAGCGCATTAATAGAACCTATTTACTTACTTTTTTTGAAAACCAAATTTGATATCAATGTGATTATTTTGGCACTAGTATTTTTCCCAGCGGGCTTAGTTCATGCAATATTGCCGCGGTACTCTGGTCAGTGGTCAGACAAATGGGGAAGAGGAAAAATAATCGCAATCGGCCTTGCAATAGCAGGTTGTCTTTCTATTGCATTACCTTACTTGCAATCTCTTTATTGTATTGCTGTTTCGTATGTTTTGTTTTCCATCGGCTGGGCAATGGCGAGTCCAGCCGAGGACGCGTTAGTTAATGATATTTCACCTGTTCACCTACGAGGCACTGTAATGGGGATAAAAGAGGGAGCGAGCGGCACTGGCTCAGCATTAGGTCCTTTGGCGGGCGGGTATATTTATGAATATTGGGCAAAAGAAATGGCTTTTGTTAGCAATGGTATATTATTAATAATCGTTGCAATATTAGCGCTATTTTGGTTTAAACAGAAAATTAGTTCTTCAAAAGTTTAACGGCGCTATGAAGCATTGATAAATAGATATCTAACGGCAGTCATTGGGCTATTTCAAACATGGAATTCCTTTAGTTTCCGATTTACCTTTATTGTGCTACAAGCATTCAACCGATAAATAACTGCATTTTCTGTCAGTTTTTGCTTAAGACAGCAGCACGGCAATAGCGGCCGTGGGCCTTGCAAGGTTATGTGAAAAGTTTATGCCAGACCTCGTCACAAGTTACGTTAGTGTTTTTTGAATAACGAAGATGTCTGTGATGCAAGCAATTATACTAATGTTGTATCTTTGGCATTTGGTAATGTTTATGTTAAATACTCGCTTGAGGCACTGAGCCAAGCTCATAAATTTTGCGAGCTCTGCACTTACTGTTATCTTTATAAATAAACGGTGTGCCAGTAACCGCATAATGCGGGTAATCGGGACAAATTAAGCACCCATTTTCGCTAAGTATAAGATTAGATACGATCGTTTTTGTAACCAGATATAAGCAGGCAGTACCGAAGGTTATAGTAATATGCACTTATTAAATTACCGTTATATTTTAAGGTTGTTATATGAATAAGAAACTTTATCTAGGTTTGGCTATAGCGTCAATTATGGCCCAAGGCTGCGGTTCGAGTGATGATACCGAAATAGACATTGCGCCAGTTTTAAGTTTATCGGTCAGTGATGCGCCAGTTGAAAATACCATGCAAGTGGTTGCATGTTTCAGCGAGATAGAATTAAAAGCGGTTAACAATAGCAATGATCAAAGCTTGATGATTGGTCTCGATACCAACACGACAACTGCTAATGATTTATGTACAGATGCTCAAGGCACTGTCATACCTAATACTCGAGGAATTGACTTATTAAGCCTTAGTGGCATTGATTCTGAGGAGCTCCTCAGCGGTGTTGAAATATCTGCGGGCGAGTATACACAAATCAGATTGAGTATTAGTGAGGGCTCTTATGCCCTAGTAGACATGGACAATGATGGTATTGCCGATGATGTGGATCAAGATGGTAATCCAGACAAAATACCTGTCAGGGTGCCCTCAAACGAACTTAAATTAGATGGATTTACTGCCACAGCAGGTGCACGCACAGATTTAACAGTCGAATTTGATCTGCGCAAAGGCATGACTAACCCAGTGGGGCAATCGGGTTATATTCTAAAACCACGCGGAGTAAGAATTGTAGATAATAGTGTATCAGGGCATATTCAAGGCACGGTCTCAGAAGTTTTGCTATCTGATAATATGTGTAACATCACTCCTACTGATCTTACAGAAAGCGTAGCTAGCGTTTATTTATATGAAGGTGTCGACTTAGACCCAACAACATTGGCCGACAATGGTGGAAGCGAAGGACAAGAAGCCTTAACCAGTGCGGCTGTTTTATATGATGGCGCGGGTAATTACAATTTTGAGATAGGTTTTGTCGCTGCTGCCAGCTATACCCTCTCATTAACATGCGATGAAGATAGCGATCCAGAGGGCGATGACGAACTAGTGTTTATCATAAACCAAGAACTAACAGTTTCAGAGCAAGGTCAAATTACGCAAGTCAGCTTTCCTCAGTAAAATAATCTAGTCCATAGAACAAAGGCGCTTTAATAGCGCCTTTATTCTAACTTTTGAAGTTTTATCATTTACAAGATCTCCCGATCTTTCCAAACATTAAGTTTTTTCTCACGGGCAGTATCATGCTCAATACGTGCCTTTTTAAGATCACAAGGCTCGGGACAATCGCGGGCTTTATCAATGGCCAAAGCGCCAAGACCTCCGCAGCTGCCAGCAATGAATTTTTGCTTAAAGATATCAGAGTATAGGTAAAATAAAACGTCATTTTTCATAAAATGAAAATATATGTTGCAATGCCGGATGATGAACGTAGGCAGACCGCTCGAAGTTGTCCTCTGATCCATTTTGACGACCGTCGGCTTACTGCTGTGAGCTCAATCGATCGACGTAACACATTTGAGACAGTCACTAATACAAAGGCGAAAAGGTTATTTGTTTATAAAACACCTCTAACAAGTGCTCAGCTTTGGAGTAGCGTACTTTATTAAAAAGCCGATTCTGGAAAAAGCTATTGATATCAGTATATTAAGGTTTTTCCCTTAATAGCGTACTTTATTTAACAACAACAACTGTGTCGAAAGTAAGTCACATTTGCAAACACGATAAACCTCAGCGTATTATAACCATCCAACGTAAGCTAGGCAGTAATATACAAATGGAATTGAGGGAATATGTTAATACAAGCAAGGACACTGGACTCAGCGATCATCAATGGCAAAAAAGCAAATGCCTATAGCATAAGCTTTGCCAACATTATCACCCAACCATCTGCATGGCTCAGTTCAACAAATGATTCTTTTGCCGTTACGTCAAAAGAATACTAAAGCGTTAAGTTGCAGGAAGCATTATCATGTTTAGGTGGATTAAGCATTGGTTTGGGAACAGGAAAGAATCGGTCATTTATGAGGCAGCTATTATAGTTGCTGATTGTAACAATGAAATTTCCTCTACTTTTCCAGCTGGTACAGTCCAATCGATTAGTTGGAATGCCATTGATAGTATAGAGGTTCACACCAATGATTCTGGTCCGTGGGGCGCGGATGTTTGGTGGATATTGAAAGGAAATGATTCGTTTTGTTCCTATCCTCAGGGTGCTACGGGAGAAGTCGAGCTAATTCCCACATTTCAATCTCTACCTAACTTTAATTAAAGCAATGGGTTGCACTAGCAATAGAGAATTCCTATGCTGACAAAGAGTAAATGCAACTTAATAAGCGCTTTAAATTTGACTCCAAAATCTGTCATGCTTTTTGTGGAGCAAAAATCAAAGCCAACTTTTTACGCAATTTTAGCGGGCGTTATATCGCTCTTATTGCCTCGGAGCATAATCATACAAACTTTAATTAGAATAATAAGGAAATTTAATGCGTATAGGACTATTTAGCTTTTTGGTTGTTTTTTTCTCTTTCTCTGCATTTTCACAGGATGATGAATATTTAGCACAAGTACAACAGCTTGACTGGAAAGGTGCCTCTGACGGCTATGATATTCCTTCAAATGACGCAAAAATATCAGTCAGTGAAAATGAATATTTAGTTTTAGGAGAAGATGCTCATAAATTTATGCTCTTAACCGAAGGGCATGATGGGTTCAAACCAGATGCAGTTAAATTAAAAATCCATACTGATGAATCTGAATCTACAGTGATTTATCAGCGTAATGAGATCGGTTTTGTAAAAACTGACGACTGGGAAGAAAATATTGATGCTGATGATATGATGTCAGAAATTACTCAGGGAACAGAAGAAGCAAATAATGTAAGAGCGGAAGGACATGCTAAATTATACATAGATGGATGGGCACAGGAGCCTTTCTTAGATAAAGACAATTCGATCATTTACTGGGCTATCAACGGTCACACAAGTGATAATAGAAAATTTATTAATGCCAAAGCTTTAAAGTTAGGTCGAAAAGGTTATACCGACGTAATTTGGACGGGTTCTCCTGAACAGTTTACTAATGCAGAAACTGTATTAGAACCAGTATTAGCGAGTTATACATATAGTGACGGATTTCAATATGATGATTTTATACCAGAAACAGATACTGTTGCAGCAATAGGAGCAGGAGCATTAGTTTATAAACTAGCAACAGGTAAAGCTGCGGTTAAGGCTGGCTTTCTAGTTGCCGCTGCAATTTTTGCTAAAAAGTTTTGGTTTGTTATATTTTTGCCATTGGCTTACGGTTGGAAATGGAGTAGGAAGAAATGTTCTAAGAAATCAGAATAAGCAACTAACAACTAGTCTTGAGGTGGACCGCAAGCTCTTCAAGCGGGACAAATAACAGTTGGCTGGTTCCGCATCGCTTCATATTTTAGCCAACTACAATTTGCCCCTTAACAGGGCGTTGAGGCATCTTATGAAAATTCACTTACCGTTGGTCTTAATACTGCTAGCTTCTTTTCATACGTATAGTGCTGAGCCGTTATCTTGCAATATTGGCCCCGTTCATACCGAATTAGCGACCACAAAATGGCAAGCAACATCATGTAATGATGGTCAATCACTTGTATTTGCTACTATGAAAGGCAACCCAGCTATGCCATTTATGTTCTTTATCAAACGTGATGGTGATAAGACACAAATATCGGGCGAAGGAAATGGGGCTAAAGAATACACTTCAAAAGCCTTTGAAGAACTTAGGTCTATGACTGGAAGGCAGTTTGAAGATTTAGTTCAAGCTACAAAGTTAGTGGGTAAAGATAACTAATGCCTAACAAGTTAAATCAGCGGAAAATCACTCACTGGCTGCGCCAAAACGCTCGCGTTTTCCGCTGTTCAAAGTGTTAGCTCTCTTATAATATATGAATACATATCATATTATTTTTTGGGTCCTGCTAATAATTGCGCTATTAGTTTCAACCCAGTTTGCAAAAAAACGCGAAAAAAAGCTTGCTGTAAACAAAGCAAAGTTCTGTTCCAAATTCTCTTTCTTGGAGAAAGGTCACGTATATTCCGAAATGCACAAACATGGATTCTCTTTAATCGATAGAGCAAGCGGATATTACGGAGATTACGAAACCTCTAGCATTTTAAGCAAAGTAAAAGATCGAGAAGAGTTTTGTTTCTTTGACTTTGAATATATTCCCAAACACGCAGATAAGAGCAACACAAATAAATTTTCAACAATCAGAGCTGTGTTAATTAGATTCAGAGATAGAGAGCTTTATAATTTTGAATTACGTCCAGAAAACGTCATTGAAAAAATTAAACAGGTGTTTGGTTCAAGTGATATTGATTTTGAAGGGCACCCGGAATTTTCTAAAAAATATGTTCTAACAGGAACAGATCCAGCATTAATCAAAGCTCGATTTCCCACAGTGCTAATAAGGCGCCTTGAAAGTAAAAGTGGATTTTGTATTGAGGCTCGAAAAACATGCTTATTAATATACAATCCAGAGGAAAGTGAGTTTGAGGATTACGAGAATCTGTACAAGGAAGCTTTATTTATCAATGACTGTCTTCGTTGAGACTAGTGTTAACAAAACGCTTAACAGGTGCAAAAACACAATTCTGTTTCGTATTATAGCATTGTATTTTTGCCTGTTAGCTAGGCGTTAATGTCCGCTATAGAGCATAGGCCTATCAGAAACCGAATATCCTCAATGACGGCTGATCGCAATATGGGGAGTGAATTGATCTAAACTGATACGT
>JBLIKA010000141.1:0-6864 GCA_047637355.1 Glaciecola sp.
CGCATGCAAGACCTGCAGACGATGCAACGGGCAATGCTGATTATCGAGCGTGATTTTTTACAGATGGTGCCACGTAAAACTAGAATAGAAGGCGAAGTATCTGATATTTTGGTATTTGCGGGTGAGTTCGAATTTGAAAGCGAAAGCGCCGGTATCGGTTTTGTCCGTTCAGGTTGGCATAACCCGCAGTTAACCTTGCGCAGAAGCACGTTGCAATCAGTAGCCTACCGAACTAAGAACAAAGAACTTCAACGCTTATATTCAACTTACGTAGATAACGTTATCGGTTTTGAACCCAAAGTCCGTGTTTTGCTTGAAGGCATTGAGTCAGTGAGTTTCGAATATTTAGATAAGTTTGATAAAAAAACCTTTGAATGGATAGATGCTAAACCTGTTGAACAACTTCCTATCGCCGTTGCGATTATTATAAAATCGGAAGTATATGGTGAAATTCGACGCGAATTTAAGGTGCGCCGATGAAACCGAAGAGAACCCTTATTGAGCGCAAGTATCGCCAGAATAGGCTAGGCCCTTCACAACGCGGTATTGCGCTGCTAGTTATTTTACTTATTGTGGCTATTGTCAGCATTTTAGCGACTGAAATGATGGCGAGATTACAGATTAACGTAGCAAGAACCGTCAACATCAAAGACAATAACCAAGCCTATTGGTACGCGATTGGTGCCGAGCAATTTGCTGAAAAATCGTTAAATGACCTTAAGACATTATCACCCGACAACATGAATTTAGGGCAACCTTGGGCACAAGTATTTGAGTACCCGATGAATGGTGGTGGTATTCAAGCAGAATTAATTGACTTACAGTCGTGTTTTAATTTGAACACCGTTGCCCTGCAAGAATCTGCTTCAGGAGTAGAAAATCTAAACGCAGCGGCAAAAAGTCCAGCTCAAGGCTTTTTTAACTTAATAAGTTTAAGCACCGAAGATATCGACTCGTTTACCGCTGAAACTGTGCGTGATTCACTCAAAGACTGGCTCGACGCCGACGATGAGATAAGTGGTTATGGAGCTGAAGACGCGGACTACGAATCACTGCAGTTTCCTTACGTAGCGGCAAACGCACTAATGACAAACAAATCGGAATTGCGCTTAGTCAATGGAATTGAAATGGATAACCTGCGTAATTTACTGCCGCATGTTTGCGTCATCCCTGACCCAGGATTCAACATTATGGAAATTAATATCAACACAGTAAAGGAGGAAAATGCGCATGTCATTGCCGCTATGTTGAACCTTAATTTGGACGCAGCAAAACGCATCATCGCAAGTCGCCCGCTGGATGGTTTTGCAGATACCAACGACTTTCTTTCTGAACCAGAAATTGCGGCAAAAGAGTTAACCGCAGAGCAAAAAGCGTGGTTCGTTATAAAAACAAATTATTTCATGCTTGTGACTAAAACCCGTTACAATAACTCGACGTTTAAGATGGTTAGTATTTTTAAACTCGACAGTGAAGGTGGAGGCGTCAGCGTGATCAGCAGAGAATTTGGAGGTATTAATTAATGGAAAAACTTGCAATACGGTTGGGGTCCATGCCCCATGACCCAATTTACTGGCTAGTATGGTCTGATACTGAAAAAGAAATCATTGCCTCAGGTGAGCTACCCGACGTTGAAGGTTTAGGACAGCTAAAAGAACGCGCACCGAACGCGCAAGTAGTTGGTATTGTACCCGGCTGCGATGTGGTATTAAAATTAGTACAACTGCCGACTAAAGCAAATCGAAAAGTACTGAACGCAATCCCTTTCATGATAGAAGACGAGGTTGCGTCTGACATTAGCAAGTCATTCTTCGCTTTTGGTAAACGTATTGGCGATGTACAACAAGTCGCCGTGGTATCGCGAGAAAAGCTTGATTTTTGGCAGACCGTGCTAAAACAAGCAGACTTACAATGCGATTTACTTGTTCCCGATACACTTGCTCTGCCTTATTTGGCGGATACCATAAGCTTGCTAAGTTTAGGTCAGCATGACCAATCTGCTCTAATCGTTAGGGCTGATGAATGGGCTGGTTTTCAAGGAGAGCAAAGCTGGATATTTTCACTAGTGGAAAAGCAACTAAGAACAAACCTTCAATCAGTAACGGCTTATTCAGAACTTCAAAAAAGTGACCATCTCGCAGCTTTTTTTGCACCAACCGACACTAATGAGGAAAGTGACAACGAAACTGACACTCCTACACTCACGGCAAACTACGATAAATTGCCGATGCAACTGTTACTAGATGGCGCTTTGGATATAAAGTTTAATTTACTCCAAGGCAGTTATTTGGTTAAGCGCAAAACTATGGGCCAATGGCATAAATGGCGCCTTGCTGCCGTCCTTGCAGCCGTCGCTTTATGCGTTAACTTAGTGAGTAAAACGGTCGAATTGAATTCAATTAAAAGCCAACGCCAAATTATTGAAACTAAGTTACAAGCGAGCATTAATAAAGGCTTTCCTAACTTACCCAGAGCAAGAAATAAAGAAGTAGCGATTGAAAATGAGATGACGCGCCTTGAGCAAGGTGGCGGCGGGATTTCTATGCTAGTCATGCTCACTCAAATGAGTCCATCTTTTGCTAACACAGGCGTTACGCCACAGTCAATTCGTTACGATGCTACACGCACAGAACTGCGCATGCAGTCTGTTGCCAGTAACTTTGAATCCCTCGAAAAGTTTAGACGTGAAGTCCAAGCTTTAGGCTTTGAGGTTGACCAAGGGGCAATTAATAATAAAGGTGACCAAGTAGTCGGAACAATTATTATCAAAGGCTAAAACGGCTATTAAAGGCCAGCTATAAAGATATGCGATTACGGTATGCTATTAAGGTAAGAACATGAAAAAGTATTTTGGATGGTTTTATGCGCTATCAGAGCGCGAACAAAAAATGGTAACTGTCGCTAGCTTAGTTTCTGTGATCGCGATCTTCTATTTCGCATTGTGGGTGCCGCTAAATAGCACGTTGGCGCAGCAAAAAAAGTTGCTTGAAAGTCAAACCGAATTTGCTTCATGGGTTGAGGTGCAAGCCTTTAGAGCGGCTAAATTAAGACAGTCCGCGTCTGGTGCAAGTTTCACCGGGTCGCTCACACAACTAGTTAACCAAACCACTCGTACAAGTAAAATACAAGTCGCTCGCATACAACCCGTTGGTGACAACCTGCAAATCAGTATTGACGAAGTGTTGTTTGCTGACCTTGTGTCCTGGCTGGATCTGATGGAGCGCCGTGGCGTTGTTGTCGTTCAATCAGATATAACCGAAACCAATAATGCCGGCTACGTGCAAGTTCGCCGTCTACAATTAGGAAAGCGCTAAATGATAGAAATGAAGCCTTGGAAATGGGTTGTATTGGCTATTTCTACCTATATAATTTTAGTCATCACTTATATTCCTGCCTCTCATGTAGTGAGCTATGTGCATAATAGCAACCCTAAATTACCCGTGGCAATAGGTCAGATTGAAGGTACATTATGGACCGGTAAGGTAGACAAGATTATTACCCAGGGCATTGTTATGAATAACCTGCGTTGGGAGTTGTCACCTTGGTCTCTGTTGCTTGGTAAAGCAAGCATCGACCTCAATGGTGGTAAAATTAGAGAGAGCGAGCAAGCTTATGTTAAGGGCAATATTAGCGTCTCATTGTTTAATCTACAAAATATCAGTGCGCACGAGTTAACGCTTTTCTTGCCTGCTCGCAGCGTAATGGCTCAAGTTCCATTGCCGGTGCCAGTCACAGCTGATGGCCGTTTTAGAGTTAACATAGAAGAATTTGAATTTAACAACGTATGCGTAAGTTTAATCGGTAAAGGAAGTTGGCTAAAGGGCACCGTGAGTGGACCTAGCGGTGTCATTGATTTTGGCAACTTCGATGCAAACCTAGCCTGTGAAGAAGAACAATTTGCAATACAAATACAACCTGCAAACAAACTAAACCTTGATGCCAAAGTATTATTGTCGGTTGCTGGGAAGTATAAAATCAATGGCCGTTTTAAGCCATCGGATGATATGCCGAAAGAAGTGCAGCAAGCGGCTAATTTTTTCGGTGCCGCCGATAATGATGGGTTTCGCAAAATAAATTTATAGCGAGCTTCATCATTCTCGATTTTTCCAGAGAAGCTCGACAAATCGTTTTGCGTTAGTGAACTTGCCCGCTCTTTTAAACAAAAAGTTCAGCATAAAAGAACGCGCTTAAGGTCATTAATGTCGCACTCACATAAATGCTTTTTCGTGTTTCTAGTCCATTGGTCAACTGGCCAATGGCACCGCCTTTCTGCTTAATATTAACCGTATTGAACATGTCATCCATAGCAGGGCCGAGTTCTGCTCCCAATTTAAGCTTTTGATATATCTGCTTCGGTAATGGTAGTGAAGCTGTTCTACCAGTTTGTAGCTTGAGTCCGTTGGCTATACAGACAACAGCATAGGTACTTGGGATATCGTCTAGGACATCCACGCCCCCCTCATAACTCACATAATAATCTGCTTGATGATGTTGTTGGCAATATTTCACTCTATTAACTGCACCATCCCGCGTTTCTTGAGTGCTCATTGGTTGGTCACTGACCAACGATGGCGCATCAACAGCAATAACGTCTATTTCCTCGTTAGCAAACGCCATTGCAAAACTCTTTTTCGCGGCTTCAATTTTCACTGGGTTTTTCGATGCAACAATAATTTTCATACTTGTTTTAATTCCTTGCTTAGCAGCACCCACTATTTCTAGGCTGCTGGTTGTTAAACTATGTCGGCTAATAAATGCATATAATTGTTAGTAGTTGCATGCCCATGCAACTGGTTTTCTGGCTTTTGACTATCAGGGTTGGAAATACCTAATGTATAGGCAATCCCATACTCTTTTGCCGCATCTAGTATTACTTGGCTGTCGTCTACAAATAGGGTTGTTGCAGGGTCAAAGTTTAGGTGAACCTGAAGCCTCTGCCATAACAATTGGGATTCTTTGGTAACACCGAACTGATGCGTTGAAATGAGTTCATCGATATGCTCATCCAATTGCGTCTTTTCTACTTTCAACGACAAACTCCCTGGGTGTGCATTAGTCACCAATACGACTTTTTTCTTACTTGCTCTTAATGCGTCTAAAAACGGCAGTGTATCAGGGCGAAGACTAATTAAATGTGCAATTTCATGCTTCGCCTGGACAATGTCCAAATCGAGTTTTTCAGCCCAATAGTCAAGGCAATACCATTGTATTTGACCTTGCACTTCGGCACACGAATCACGCATTTCTTGCCTGCACTCCGTTAAGCTTTTACCGTGCTTAAGAGCGAGCTTTTGCGGAAGATGTTCAAGCCAGAATTGATTGTCAAAATGTAAATCGAGCAGTGTTCCATCCATATCTAATAAAACAGTTTCTATGTTATGCCAAGGTAAGAGTGCCAAGCGAATTTCCTTGTGATAATCTAAGTAAATAAGGTTTAATATAACATTAGTTTATCGTGATATTCGGAGTGAGTAAAATAGACAATAATAAAGAGTTACCTACTATTCATGGCGCCGAAATTGTTGCCAAATCTAAGTTTTTCAAAGTAGAAAAGCTCGATCTTGAATTTAGTAATGGTGCCGTACGTGAGTTTGAGAGGATTGTCGGCGGTGGACGCGGTGCAGTTATGATTGTGCCATTAAAAGACGCTGACACCATGTTACTCATTCGCGAATATGCCTGTGGTCCGCATTCATACCACCTCGGATTCCCTAAAGGCTTGATTGACCCCGGCGAAACGTCAGAACAAGCAGCTAATAGAGAATTGCAAGAAGAAGTCGGGTACAAAGCGAGCAAGCTACATGCACTGCATACCGTGCACATGGCACCGACCTTTTTTGACGCGAAAATGCATATTTTAATTGCTGAAGGTCTGACACCTCAATCCTTAGAAGGGGATGAGCCAGAGCCTCTGGAAGTAATTGAGTGGCCAGTATCGAAGGTCGATGAGTTGCTCGCAAGAGAGGATTTTGTCGAAGCTAGATGCATAGCTGCATTGCTGTTATTTCAAAAGTGGAAGAAGGAAAATAGTTAAGTGCACCATTCGATTGCAGAATTACTAGAGATTGCTAAAGATGCTGCTTTTATTGCAGGCCAAGAAGTATTAGATATCTATGACAAAGGCACCTTTGAAGCTTACCAAAAAGAAGATGAATCGCCGGTAACGAGTGCTGATTACCGAGCCAACGATATCATTATGAAGATCCTCAAAGAACAAACCCCAGATATTCCTGTGATGTCTGAGGAAACTGAGCAACTGCCATTGGCAGAACGTGAGAAGTGGACTCGATATTGGCTAGTTGATCCCATTGACGGTACACAAGAATTTATCGCTCGTTCAGGTGATTTTGCAGTAAATATTGCACTCATTGAACATAACAAACCAGTAATTGGTGTTATTTATTGGCCTGCAGGAGAGACGTTGTATTTTGCCAGTAAAAGCCAAGGTGCTTATAAACGCTGCAACGTCGAAACCAAAAAGATTACCGTTAGAGAATTTAGTGTGCCCAGCGAAGATGTCATTATGATTGCGATTAGTCGACGGCAGTCACGCGAGAGAGTGTTCGAAAGAATGTCAGAAAAACGCGTTTATCAAACGCTACCGGCTGGGAGTTGCTCTTTAAAAGCCTGCTTTATTGCGGAAGGCAAGGCAGATGTTTTCATGCGTTTAGGCGTGACAGGCGAGTGGGACACTGGTGCCTCGCAGTGCATTATCAACGAAGCCGGCGGACGAATTGTCACTGCTACGTTTGATGAACTCAGTTACAACCAACGTGAGTCAGTGCAAAATCCAGACTTTGTTGTCCTTGGCGACCAACGGGTCAACTGGGAAGGCATTATTCGTTACACATAGTGTAAGTAAAT
>JBLIKA010000142.1:0-6757 GCA_047637355.1 Glaciecola sp.
ACTCGGGGTCTTAACTTTAAGATTTCGGCCAGTAATAGCTTTTCAGTAGATAGAGTGATTCTGCTTGCTATGCCTAAAACGCTCTGTTCTATGGGTAGTAATGTGGAAAGTCGAGCCATATAAAACTGATATACAGCTTCTTTAGCCGCCGCCAATACAGGGCTTGCTAAAACTAATTTACCCTGGATGAAGTAAGTGTTGATGTCACCCAGTGAGAGCAATACCGGTTTTGTGCGCACCTCTAATGGTTTTAAGGTTTTTTGAGAGCAAAAGCGATTAATATTTATTGCTGCATGGAACCCCATATCTAATGCAATGCTAGCCTGTTTTGCTAATGGCTTTTCCAGTGTGGCAGAATCACCCGCAACAAAAATATTGTCAAATCCGCTGATTTGTAAGCATGTATTAACTGCTAGGCCGTTAGACGTAGCTTGTGTGTTGATGCTGTTAAGATAATCAGGCAGCTTAGTGCCAGCGGACCAAATTGTTAAGTCTGATTCGATTGATCCTGTATTGCTGAAATGAATGCTAGATTTCTTTACGTCAGTGATTGTTTGATTAAAGTGAAAACTAACTTGATGGTTTTTACATTGACTTAAAATATCATCAGATAACTTTTCTGGAAGGGCTTGTACTAATCTTGCGGCACTGTCTATGACCTTAAAGTTCATTTGCTTGTTTGTTGCGTATTTGCGTAATAGTTCGCCCAAAACTTCTACACCGGTGAAACCTCCACCAATAATATTGATATTGACTGGGTGTTTGTTGGTATTAAGAATTGCCTCAATATCATTATGTATTTTAATTACATCGTCAGCAGTACGAAATCCGTAGGCATATTTGTTAGCGCCTTCGATGCCATAGTTTGATCGTGTATGTCCAGATGCAATCAACAATACGTCGTAATTTAGTGTTTGTTTGTCATTCAAAGTGACTGTTTGTAAATTGCCGTTAATGCTCGAAACCGTTTGATTAATAAAGCAATGGCCTAATCTGGTGATGATGGTTTCTAAATTTAGACTGAGGCTAGTTTCTTTTTTTACATCTGACAGAATT
Organism: Glaciecola sp.; assembly: GCA_047637355.1. Taxonomy (GTDB): domain Bacteria; phylum Pseudomonadota; class Gammaproteobacteria; order Enterobacterales; family Alteromonadaceae; genus Glaciecola. Next base: position 1,057 of record JBLIKA010000142.1, read on the forward strand.
TCATGGATGTTGGGTGTCCACTGAAAATCCTGTTTGCTGTCAATCACTGTTACCTCATGACATTTACTAAGCTTGCCTGCAGCAGCAAGACCTGCGAAATTAGCGCCAATAATTATAATGCGGGACTTTTTTCGATTTAGATTCAAACGGAGGTTCCTAGAATAGTTAAAGGCAGAAATTAATCATAGTCAGGCTTACAGTTTACACTAACAGTTAAACTAAGGTTTAATAAACTTGCAAAGGCTTACCCAAGCTCAATCAGCGGTCTATTTATTTATGGCTGCAAAGTACCTTCTGCTCTGCGAACACTCTCTAAAAACCGATAAACTGCCCTTGTGTGTTCCGGCGTTGGCGGAGCATGGGCAATATCATAGGCGTGTTGGCGGTACTGTCAAGCTAACGAGCGGACTCAGAAACGTGCGATAATCAGGGCATGAAAAATACTACTATTTATGCCGGATATCGCTATCCCTCCCAAATAATCAGTCACGCTGTGTGGCTTTATCATAGATTTACACTTAGCTTTCGTGACATCGAAGAATTGCTGGCAGCAAGAGGCATTACTATCAGTTACGAAACCATCAGAAACGGGTGTCATAAATTTGCTCAACGATATTGTAAACTTCTAAAAAAGAACCGTGGACGATTAGGTGATACTTGGTATCTGGATGAGGTGTTCATTGAGATTAATGGTGTTTTACATTATCTGTGGCGAGCGGTTGATCAAGATGGTGATGAAATCGATATTTTAGTTCAGAAACGCAGGAATTAAAAAGTGGCAATGCGGTTTTTCAAAAAACTGTTAAAAGGACAGAGAGGTGCGCCATTGAAAGTTGTTTCCGATAAACTTAAAAGCTATTCAGCTGCAGAAAAAGAATTAATTCCAAGTGTTGAACACTCTACGGTTCAATATGGAAATAATCGATGTGAGTTATCACATCAGCCTACTCGGTAACAAGAAAAACAGATACGGAAGTTTAAATCGCATGGGCAAGCTCAACGGTTTTTGAGTTACCATGGAGTGGTGCATAACTGATTTCGACTTGGTCGCCATTTACTCAAAGCTAAACATTATCGCACTCTCCGTGATCGTTCCTTCGCAGAATGGGATAGGGTTAGTTGTGTCCAAAATTTAGCTTAATATGTGTTTGGCTGAATTTACTCGGCTCAGTTGGATGAGTTGACAATACCTTGCCATGTAACCAATCTTAAATGTCACTATTATCGCAGGTGCTAGAGAACCACTCGGTTTTGCGATGCAGTGTGCAGCAGGACTTTTTGGTGGATGGGTTTTTATGTATCAACGCAAGCCCCAGAAAGGGCTTGTTAAGTTGGTAACAATTCGAGTTTAAACACTTATTCAATTGCACAACCTTCAGTGCATGCACCAAAACTTACTGCAGTACAACCCGAATACAAGGGTTCATTTGCATTGGTCCAATCAGCAGTATTTGTGCATGCCGCAGAGCGACCAGCGTTGCAGGTTGTCTCTATTGCCTTACAAACTGCAACATAATCAGTGTTCTTACCAGTGCGTTGTATTTCTTCGGGTAACCCCGTGCTTGCATTGTCACAAAGCAAAGTGCAACTGTGCGACCAACCAGTAACAAATTTCGTTGATGCACAGCCTGTGAGTGACAATGAAACAAAACAAAACGCTACAAACATAATATATTTAGTCTTTAACATAGTTATCTCCAGATCTAGAAGTTGAAAAAAAACTGCGTTAAATAATTGAGCTAACTTAGAATTCCCAGCCCTAAAAACGGCTTATTAACATTAGTAAGTATAGCCACATTAATGCAAAAAGGCGCTGACATTTCAGGTCTATGAATTAGGTGGGCGAAACCTCAACTGCGAATTGGGGAAAAAAGGCTGTCTCTTATAAGGGAATCAGCGTTTCTGGTTACCGCAACTATTTTAAAGTGAATGGCCCTAATACTGGCACCGGCCATAGTTCGCAAATGTCTGATATGCAAGTGGCAACCGATTATACAGTGCAAGCCATCAGTGCGATAAAACGAAATAAAAACATCAAAGTAATCGATGCAAAGCAGGATCTTCGGGATGTGTGCGTCGCTAAATTGAGAGTCTCCTGCATGGTCTAACGTTTTTCTCGGTCTTTCGTTGAGTTGTCTCGCTAATTTCACTATTTTTGATAATGACAACAAAGCAGCCCAAGTGTTCCAAATGGTCACAATCTGGTCACAGCCGACAACACTAAATAAAAACAAGCAAATACTGGTTACGGTTTGATATGTTTGCAACGAATAGTTTATTTCATTGGCGTTGACACGATAAAAATATCTATTTGCAGATTCAAGGATATTCGATGGCATCCCAATAGGTATGTTACCGTTATTTATTGGCACAAACCTACTCTGTTGCATAGATCAGGTATATGCTTTATTCGTTTTATACTCTCAGCGTGTCTATACTTAACTTCTAAATCAATGCTTATGTAAAGTGTGAGCAAACAATTGATTTTACATTAAATCAACATTCTAGTTAAATACGGCAATTGGACTTATGAATATTTATGTTCTTTACAGTGAAATACGTCGTCGCAAAGTTATTCGAGTGGCATTTGTCTATGGCATTGTTGCATGGTTAATCGTGCAGATAGCGGAAACTATTTTTCAACCTCTTCAATTACCACCATGGTCACTAACATTAGTCATTGTGCTAGTCGCCCTTGGTTTGCCGATTGCGATAATATTGGCATGGGCATTCGAAATAACTCCAGAAGGAGTTGTACTTGACGTCCCTGCTAACAACAAAGTTAGCGCTTTAGAAAACATAGTGGTGGACGATCCACCGTCAATTGCAGTTTTGGCATTTGAAGACATGAGTGAAGAAAAAAATCAGGGATACTTCTGTGACGGTATTGCGGAGGAAATAATGAATGTTATCTCCAAGGTGGATGTTCTACGAGTAGCTTCCAGAACGTCATCATTTCAGTACAAAAACAAATCCACTGATATCAAAAAGATTGGTCAACAGCTAAAAGTAAAAACTATATTGGAGGGAAGTGTTCGTAAACAAGGTAATCATATCCGTATAACCGCACAACTTATTAATACTCAAGATGGTTATCATCTCTGGTCAGAGTCGTATCAACGTAATCTGCGAGATATCTTTCTTATTCAAGATGAAATAGCCAATTGTATCGTGTCAGCATTAAAAGTAACCTTAAGTGGGAAAGAAATAAATAGCATAAAAATGCGAACCACTAAAAATATCGACGCCTATGAATATTATTTGCGGGGCTGGTATTATTTTCATAAAACGACGAAAAAAGATCTGTTATTCGCCATCGAAATGTTTGAAAAAGCATTAGAGGAAGACGCTGATTTTGCCCGCGCTTGGGCGGGTATCGCAGATAGTTATGCCTTTTTGTATTTGTACTTTGATACAAATCCTGAATATCGGGAGAAGGCTAGTATTTATAGTAGCCGAGCTTTAGAAAGTTGCAGTGACCTGCCAGAATCACACGTCTCTCGTGGTATGGCATATTTATTATGTCATGAATTTTCAGCAGCTCAATCAGAGCTAGATAAAGCTATTGAACTAGATCCAAATAGCTATGAGGCCTATTATTTCTATGGCAGAGCATGTTGCCATCAAGGTAAGTATGCACTAGCCGCAACAATGTTTGAAAAGGCTACTTTGGTTAATCCTGAAGACTATCAATCATTGCTTTTATTACCCCAAGTTTATAAATCCCTAGGCCTAGAAGCAGATGCGGTCGATGCCGGAAATCGCGGAATTAAGGCTGCTAAAAAATTCTTGCAGCTTAATCCTGATGATTCTCGGGTTTTATACCTAGGCGCTTGTCAATTATCGCGTCAAGGGGACATAGACGAAGGGCGACGTTGGATAACAAAAGCTATGGCGAATAATGATTGTGATGGCATTGTACTTTATAACTCGGCATGCTTTTATTCGCAAATAGGTGAAATTATTCAAGCATTAGATTACCTAGAAAAAGCAATAGTGCTAGGTATGGTAAATAAAGAGTGGCTTTTACACGATATGGATTTAGACCCTCTTCGAGGGGAGCCGCGCTTTAACTCGCTTTTGAAGGATTTAAAAAGTAATTGAAAAAGAAACCCTAAAACAGATTTTGTGTAATTGCCAAGTTTAAATCACATCTTTCACGTTTCTGAGTCCGCTCGTTAACTTGACCGTACCCATCAAACACCTCCCTTTCGCCGCCCTATCAGCAGAAATCAAGCCTTGGCAGAGCCCGCAGATGGCCCACACCTACCTATTTCCTCTACTTTTAGCCAAAGTAAGAAGTGTCAGTTTTTTTACACACAATAATGCCCTTTAAAGCGTGAAATCGCCCTGAGTCGAGTGTTTTCAGTTTTTATTATTCAAAAGTATGAGTCCATTTATTTTACAGATTCATATATAGGGAAACTGCAAAATTAGCTAAAGCATTACATTTAATCAAATATTTATTATTGGCACTGTGTGTGCAAAGTGATATTCGAACAACATTTATGATGACGTATCATTTTAGCAATTACCTTCCAAGGAAGGGATTAAAAGGAATATCAATATGAAAAATAAATTTTTGAAAGCGGCTTTTGCTGGTTTAGTTTTGGGAGTTAGTAGTTATGCTAATGCTTCGATTATTGAAGATTTTGAGACTGGAACATGGGGAAGTGATTGGTCTCAAGCAACAGGAAGCATAAGTGGATCCGCCGCGCACGACGGAAATTATGGCGTATCGGATCCGGGATGGAATATTTGGTCAGGTTTTACTGTTTCGGCAGGTGATTCTATTTCAGCGTGGTTTACTGGTGGAGGCTCGGGACGTTTTTACCTTGGATTTGATGCACTTCCAACAGGGGCCGATTCATTTGTAGCAGATATATATGGCAAGCATATTCTGTTTCAGACCAACGCCGGATATAGGTATGGAGATGTAGCCGAAACGTCGCAAGTTTGGAATGATCAGTGGTATAGGTTCCAGTTAGATGTATTAAGCACTTTCACTGTCAAAGGGTCATTGTTTGATTCAGATGGTTCAACGTTATTAAACACGTTGAGTCATACTTTTAGTGACGAAATTTCAGGCGGGGTAGCGATTCGCGCATTCCGTGGAGTTGAAATTGACACAATTTGTATCAATGGTTGTGAAGCGGAATCTGTGCCAGAACCCTCAATCCTCTCCCTCATGGGCTTAGGGATAGTAGGTATCGGTCTCGTTCGACGACGTAGAGCTCAATCTTAAACGCCCGTAATCCTGCGACAGCCCATTGCTGCCAGCGTTTTACATAGCGATTCAGAATAAAGGTCATTTCTTCAGGAGTGGCCTTTTTCTTTTTCTGCTGCTCATAAATTATGATGCCAATGTAAAACGTGAATTGTATGTCTTCAGTATAGAAGGGTTTTCTGCAATGGCTTAGCTTTATCGTAAGTCGGCTTTGGGCACAAAGCGCCAATTGGCTAAAACGCACCGACAGTCTGCTTTGCCGTGAAGCCGAAACAAGTATAAAAAATCCTGACATTTTCATTTTTGGATAAAAACTCATTCAAATTTGAACGGCGGACGGCTGCTTATGCCGTGTAACTGCCTTACCTGACCAAGTTAAAAATACCAGTAACCGACTTGTTATCAAAATCGATCAAGGAACGGTATTGAGCGATACAAGGCCATATTGATATTGAACCGCTCCGTTCCCCAAAG
>JBLIKA010000143.1:0-6682 GCA_047637355.1 Glaciecola sp.
ACCTATAATAAAATCAAACTCAGTCATAAGGTTCAAATAATTAATAATGTATTTTGAATAGTAATGCTATTTTTACAACTGACCAGTCGATTTTAATCTAGTAACTTTAATTCAGTCGGTTACCAATCCAACTTTATAACTGGGTTCTCTGTGGTGCTGTTAAGACCGCACATTTCTTCATAAGGCGTATTCTGCTTCAACCAGACGTTTTCAAACTTCTGTCCTTCGACTCGTAACTTAATGTTGTTAATGCTCTGAAAGGATAAGGTTTTACTATATTTATCTAGAAAAAAAGTTTCGATTTTTGTAACACCTGTCCCCGCTATATATACACCGCCTTCAATCGATTCAATAAACAAATTCACGGTTAGTGCTCCTAGTATTTAAAATATAAACGAATCGCGTTAGCAAAGGATCACAGTTATTAAACGAGAAATCATGGTTAAAATAAATTTATAGGTTATTGCTGGCCTCTCCACCAATGTTCTCGGCAAATTGGAAAGCCTAATTTTTCTAATTCATTACGTAAAATCACCATATCATCAGCATTCAAAAATTGGCCAATTTGTACTCGTTTTATACCGTTATGCAACGTGATTTTGGGTGTATGCCAGTCACGGTCAGTTTCAGAATAATAAATATCAGTGCCAAAGCGAGGTAATGATTCTAATGATTGTCGCCGGTCAATACCCATTTCAATGGTGATGAGTTGATCTGTAAATGTTACTATTTGTTTTAAATATGTAGAGCGCGTTACTTTGTACATTAACAGCGCAAATAAGCCGACTTCCATGCCTGCAAAGGGCAGAACGACCCATGCACCAACAAATGTCCAAGCAATAGCAATTATCATGACAACAGCAACCATGAGTGCGATAATCCATTTTGCTTCGGCCCACGTAAGAGAACGATTAGGCGTGAGTAAAATAGTGACTGTATTTTTATGTCCTTCTAGCTTAACCATTTTTCACTGCTTGGATGAAGTTGTTTACCACAGACTATCTCTTTTTTCAGCATTTATTAACACTCTTTATTATTGGCGATTAGCATTGTTAACCATTTTTCGACGTACCTTCAGCAGCTATCCGTACAGAGCGGTTTTAGCAATTATCTGGCTCATACTTATTTTTAGCGTACCTAACAGTTTTCAGATCATTTCTGATTATATTGGTTTTTTATTTGTCGGTATTATGGGTGCCATTTTTGCTAACTCAACAGGAGCCGGTGGCGGTGTCGTCTTCGTTCCGTTTTTTAATCAAATCGATATGCAAAATGGCGCGATCATCGCTACCAGTTTTGCAATTCAATGTTGCGGAATGACTGCCGGGGCAATAACTTGGCATCATTACCGCCAGTCTCTTTTCGTTGATAATCAGGCTAGTAATCGCAAAACTACTGGTGAAAGCGATCAATGGTTATACGTTAATAAAGGGCTGTTAATTACAATCCCATTTTCAATATTGGGGATCCTCACTGCTCAGTTTGCCTTAAGTGAATATACACAACAAATGCAAACTTCCTTGCATGTCGTCTTTGGCGTATTTTCTATTCTGCTGGCGGTTGCGATATATGGCTCTATTCCTTTGTTGTATAGACAGAAATCAGCGACAAGTCTGTTACCCATTGACATGCTAGTATTGGGTATTATTGCGTTTTTTGGCGGTATTATTACTGCATGGTTGTCGGTGGGAGTAGGTGAGCTGGTAGCGGTATACCTGATTTTACGTGGATTTAATGTGACTTCAGCGATTGCGTTGGCAGTTATCCTTAGTGCATTTACTGTTTGGTCCGCTATATTTAACCACTTGTTTATTACCCAAGCTATTTATTGGAATATCTTACTATTCGCCGGCGCTGGTGCCATTATAGGTGGAGTTATTGCCAAGCGGGTTGTTCTCTATTTTTCTGTTGTAAAACTGAAATTATTTTTTGCGACTTGGGTGTTGATTATGGGAACTGCGGGACTAATCACCTGACTCATTTTGTTTTTTCTCTGTAGGGATGATCAATTCAGGCGGTGTAATTTTTTTATTTCCTACCATTCTCCTGCGCTCACGTTCATAGTCATTTAAGGTTTTTTCATAATCTCTTAAACAGTCTTCTCTAGCTTGCCCCTCAGCCATGCGCCCGCAGGCTTTTTGTTTGTTTTTTTGCATCATTTCATAAGCTGCTTCATTAGCGCATCCTGCACCAAGCAAAATTGTTAAGGCTGTGACTCCCAGCAATTTTTTTTTCTCTTGCATATGGTTATTCTCAAAAAGTAATAGGCTAACTAAGTTACACAACAGTGCCTAAAAGTTCTATTCAAAGCAACTGATAGCTATGGAATTTACATTGTTCGCCGTTCAATCAGCGTATTAATCATTATTTGCTAACTACTCATGCTTATGATTATATGCTTATTAAATAACCAATTTACTCGTTTTCACTATTTTGAAATATCCAATTATTCCTTATGTAAAACATAGAACCCCTCTTTGGGCGGGTAATGCCTGCATTTATCAAATTAATGTGCGCCAATTCAGCTCGTCTGGTTTATTCAGGGCGGTAACCAGTGAATTGAGGCAAATAAAGCAGTTGGGTGTCACTATTATTTGGCTAATGCCAATTCACGAAATAGGTGAAACTAATCGAAAAGGCAGATTTAGTAGTCCTTATGCGGTCAAAGATTTTTATTCAGTTAACCCAAAATTTGGTCTTGCTGTCGAACTTAAAGAATTAATACAACACGCTCACGAATTAGAACTGAGAGTAATACTAGACTGGGCATCAAACCACAGTGCTTCGAATAGCAGGTTAGTTACTGAACGCCCGCATTGGTACGCGCGCGACTATAAAGGTGATTTTAGGCCTTCTAAATGGCAAGACCGAGACGACATTATTGAATTTGATTATTCACAGCCTGATTTGCGAGAATACATGATAGAAGCAATGAGCTATTGGGTTAAAAACTTTGATGTAGATGGCTTTCGATGCGACGCAGCAGGCTGCGTGCCGAATGATTTTTGGCGCCAAGCACGAGAAGCCCTAGATGAAATTAAACCCGTGTTTATGCTTGCTGAATGTGAGGACAGGGATTTACACGAATATGCATTTGACATGACCTATGCATGGTCTTGGAATGAAGTGATGCACGATATAGTCCACAAACGCGCTTCTTTGGATAAGTTAAGAAAATACTATTCATTGAATGAGCGGGCATGGCCTAAGGAAGCAATGCGAATGACGTATGTTAGTACCAATAATGAGAACGAATGGGAGTGCACTCCGGATAAAAATTTTGGTGATGCACTGCAAGCCTGCATTGTGCTTTCTTGTTTGGGTCAAGGAACGCCTCTTTTTCACAATAGTCAGGAGGCTGGGGACTATAAACAGCTATTATCGCTTCGTCAGCGTTATACGGCTCTTTGGAATGCCAACTATGGCGGGGTGATGCATGAGGTACCTAATAATCAGTCTCAGGCGATATTCAGCTTTGTTCGTCAGGATCATGGAAGTAAATGGTTTTTAGTTTTCAATTTTAGTGACGAACATAAACAAGTGAGTTTTGAAGAAGATTTATTCACTGATGAATATATTGATGTATTCGATACTAGTCATCGGCTCCATGATTTGTTTATTGACTTTGAACTTGACCTCGAGCCTTGGGAATATCGAGTGTTCATGCGGGAGTATTAAACCTAGATAAAGTTTCTCCTAGCAAACATTTCGCTCAATACATCGGTATACGCACAATAAACTAATAAAAAGCTAAGCCCTGATTTACTGAAATTGCTTTATTTTTTTTTAAGAATAATTATAACCCTCGTAACCTATTCAAATACGGGGGTTATATTTTTTGTTAAAACTGGTATTACATGCGTTCAAAAATAACGGCAATCCCCTGACCGCCACCAATACACATAGTTACCAACGCATATTTACCACCTATACGCTGCAACTCATGAATCGCTTTAGTCGCGATAACTGCACCCGAGGCTCCAATGGGGTGACCTAGCGCAATCGCGCCTCCATTTGGGTTCGTTTTCGCAGGGTCTAGGTCTAAGCCTTTAGCAACGGTCAAGGCTTGTGCGGCAAAAGCTTCATTCGACTCAATTACGTCCATGTCGATAATAGATAAACCGGCTCTTGCTAAGGCGGCTTTAGACGCAGGAATTGGACCTTCACCCATTACATCGTTTGGCACGCCGGCAACAGCGTAAGATACTACCCTTGCGATAGGAGCTAAGCCATTTGAATTTGCATAGCTTTCACTAGCTAATGTTAAGAAAGATGCGCCGTCGTTTATACCTGATGCATTACCCGCAGTCACACTGCCGTCTTTTTTGAATGCAGCGCGCATACCACTCAATGTTTCAACGGTGGTGCTTGATTTAACGTGCTCGTCTACTTCAAAGAAAGAACTACCTAGGCGATTTTTCAACTCAATCGGTACAATTTGGTCCTTAAAATAACCAGCTTTAATTGCTGCTGCCGCTCTTGCGTGAGACTGTGCCGCAAAAATATCTTGTTGCTCTCGTGTAAAGTTCCATTTAGTGGCCAAATTTTCCGCAGTTATACCCATGTGGCCAACCCCGAAAGGGTCGGTCAAAGTAGCAACCATCATATCTATCATGGAGCTGTCGCCCATTCTTGCACCTGCGCGCAATGCAGGTGACAAATAACCGCCCCGCGACATGTTTTCTACGCCACCGCCAATTGCCAACTCATGGTCTCCAAGCATTATGCCTTGGGCTGAGTTGATCACTGCTTGCAATCCAGAGCTGCATAAGCGGTTTAATGCCATCGCGGTTGAATTCAAAGACATGCCTGCTTGAATTGAGGCAACTCGCGCAACATATGGAAAGCGCGATTCAGTTGGGATGGTATTACCTACTATAACTGATTCATATTTTTCGGCTTCCACTCCTGACCTAGCGATGGCTTCTTTTAATACTTGTCCTGCTAATTCTGAAGGCTCAATATCTTTTAAACTTCCACTAAAAGTGCCTATTGCTGACCGCACGGCACTCAGTACAACAACGCTATGTACACTCATATTATTTTCTCATTGTGATTGTGATTGGGGTTTTAAAGCTCGAATTTATTATGGCTTAAATATAACGTAACCTTCAGTTCAGGTTAGAAAGCCTTTAATTACAGATATTAGTGATAAGTGTGCATATATTGCTAATCTTTTGTTTTAAGTCAACAGAATTACTAAAACAGGGTGATAAAACGTGATTCATTGCGCTCTCTTAGACCAAAAGTAAAATGGTAATCCAGCAGCAAACAGAATGAGTCCTTGAAGTGCAATCATTAATCCCGACCCAATAATGGCAAATATAGAAAATAATAGTGCGATAAGCGCAATACTAAACGATACCCCGTTGATCTTAGTTGTCGCAGTTAATTCTCTTTTTTGCATAATGATTTCAGCTAATGATGATGTTGCATAGGGCAACAATACTGTCAGTGTAGAAAGCATCATTAGTGTTTTAAACGCGCTTAATAATCCTTCAGAAAAACTCATGGCTACTAATATTGATGACAGAAAACCAGACAGTATCACTGTCTTTATAGGTATACCTGCTTTGTTCTTTACTGAAAAAAATTCAGGTAGCAATTTATCTTTTGCTAAGGCAGCAGGCATGATGCCGACGATAAGTGTATTGGCGTTAATGCTACTGATAATAGATATCAATGCTGCTATAGCAATGAAACCCGCTCCCCAAGGTCCTAATATTATTGATGCTGCGTCGGCGATAGGGGCCGTTGATTTTGCTAAATCAGCTAGTGGAATTAATGTCATTACTCCATAGGAGAGTGAGATATAAATAACGGTGACCGTCAATGTTCCTATGATCAGTGCCCGTGGAATGTTTTTTTCGGGGCAAATAATATTATCTGATGGCAATGTTACGGCTTCAATACCAATATAGGCCCACATCGTGATCATCACCATTTCGGAGATTAAAAAGAGGGTCGAGGTTTGATCTTTAGCATTAGCTAGCGTTGAGTCAACAACGGCATTCGAAGGATCGCCAAGAAACAATGCACCAACGGAAATAATAAATAGCGGTATTAGCTTTAATAAGGAAGTAACTAATTGAAAGGTGCAAGCAGCTTTAATACCAGTAATGTTTATGGCCGTTACTAACCAAATAAATGCGATAGCAATTATTGCTGATAGCATTGGGTTTGAAGAAATGGTGGGCACAAAAAAGCTCAAATATCCTGTTACTGCAACAGCACCTGCAGCAACGGCAGCTAAAATACTGATCCAATAACCCCACGCAATAAGAAATCCGGCTAAGTCACCTTGTGTTTCTCTTGTGAAACCGTAGATACCACCTTGCATCGAATGTCGTTTGGCAAGCATACCCAAAACTAAAGCAATAAATATTGTTCCTACGCCAGCAATAATCCATGCCGCTAAACTTAGCGTTCCGTAAGGAGCCAAAACAGCAGGTAGCATAAAGACACCATTACCAATGACGATACCTATAACTAGTCCCCAACATCTCCAAAAGCCCATGACTCTTTTCATTATACTTCCTTTTATGATGTCTTTGATTTGAGGCTATTGCTTAACTTTTGTGCTACATATTCAACCTCAACCTAATATATGATCTATGATTTCATAAAGCAAAATTTTCCAAATACCTACTGTATCGCTCAAAATCATCAAATTAAAACACCA
>JBLIKA010000144.1:0-6562 GCA_047637355.1 Glaciecola sp.
CACTGTTCGTAATACCAGTGGTCAACGTAATTTTAATAACTTTTTACTCTACAAATAGTTATAAACCAATAAATTAGTAATAAGGAGAAAGTTAGTATTATAACCATCACACCAGTCTTCTATTTTTATCTAATAGTATCATAATGTTAGTATGGAAAAGCCCCACGCTGAGAGTACCACTGTAGATCAAAATGATACACAATGACTGATTACTAAATAAGCAAACAAAAATTAAACATTAAAAAACCGCAAAACACAGTTGACACAGAGCCGTTAGTTCATTAATCTGCGCCACGTTGAAAGCAGGTCCCCCTTAGCTCAGTTGGTAGAGCGACGGACTGTTAATCCGCAGGTCCCCCGTTCGAGCCGGGGAGGGGGAGCCACTTTTAACTACTTAGTAGCACCTGTTCCCCCTTAGCTCAGTTGGTAGAGCGACGGACTGTTAATCCGCAGGTCCCCCGTTCGAGCCGGGGAGGGGGAGCCACTTTCTCTTAGTGTTACTAACCTCATCCAAAATTATCTTGCCGCCGCAAAGACTGTTTCAATTAATACACACATCCCACACAAATTTCTGATTCAAGTTGTTAATTGTGTTGGAAAAAGCGATAATATTCAGCAGATCTAGGGAAGTTTTCGTTTAACCACGCAAATTGCTAGTTAGAGCTGAAAAATCAAATTAAACATCTCTAGCAAGAAATTCAAAAACTTCATTATTGTCAACGATATAAGTCGATAGAACGATAGGTAAATGACAGAAATAATACTTTTACTAATTGGAACAGTGCTGGTAAACAACTTCGTCCTTGTTCAGTTTTTAGGTCTATGCCCATTCATGGGAGTTTCAGGGAAACTCGAAACCGCCATTGGCATGTCAATGGCGACGACTTTTGTATTAACAGTAGCGTCTATGTCGAGCTATCTCGTTGAAGCGTATATATTGACACCTCTTGGTATTGAATATCTTAGAACGCTCAGTTTCATTTTAGTGATCGCGGTAGTTGTGCAATTCACTGAGATGGTAGTACACAAAACAAGTCCTACCCTTTACCGGTTATTAGGAATATTTCTGCCATTGATCACAACTAATTGTGCAGTTTTGGGTGTTGCGCTATTGAACATCACTGAACAACACAACTTTATAGAATCTATTATTTATGGGTTTGGCGCTGCCGTTGGTTTTTCTTTAGCCTTAATATTATTTTCTGCAATGCGTGAAAGACTTGCTGCTGCTGATGTCCCTGCCCCATTCAAAGGCGCTTCGATTGCAATGATAACGGCGGGCTTAATGTCGCTAGCATTTATGGGTTTTACAGGGTTAATCAAATGACGCTCACCCTTCTCGCCTTGGCTGCAATTGTACTTTTAGCACTCATTTTTGGGTCTCTACTTGGCTTTGCTGCTATTCGTTTTAAAGTAGAAGGCGACCCGCTAGTCGAACAGATCGATGCAGTTTTGCCCCAAACTCAATGTGGCCAATGTGGCTACCCCGGTTGTAAGCCATATGCCGAGGCCATTGCAAACGGTGATGATATAAATAAATGCCCTCCTGGTGGCGAAGCGACAATCAAAGAACTTGCTGCCCTTATGGGTGTTGAGGCAAAACCACTCGATTCCGCCCACGGTGTTGAAAGTGTTAAAAAGGTTGCGTTTATTCGTGAAGATGAATGTATCGGTTGTACTAAATGCATTCAGGCATGCCCTGTGGACGCTATTTTAGGTGCGGCTAAGCAAATGCATACCATTATCATTGATGAATGCACAGGCTGCGATTTGTGCGTCGACCCTTGCCCAGTAGATTGCATTGATATGATTCCCGTTGAAGTTGATTCGCGTAACTGGGAATGGAAGTTTAATAAGGTACCTGTAGGTAATATACCTGTCAGGCAAGTGTCGTAGAGGTATGACTGTGTTTTCCAATTATGATCAAATCATAGAACGACTTAGCGTAAACCAACTCTGGGATTTCCCCGGTGGAGTTCATCCTCCACAGCAAAAAGAACTATCCAATCAGTCAAATATTGAGTTCCTTCAGTTAGAGCCTACATATTACGTTCCTGTAAAACAGCATATTGGTGTGGAAGGAAAATTATTAGTTGCAGAAGGCGACCGGATATTAAAAGGACAATTATTAACAGCTAGCGAAGCACCATTCTCAGTTCCTGTGCATGCTCCTACCTCTGGTATAGTCGCAAAAATTACGCAACACGTTTCAGCGCATCCTTCTGGCATTCCTGAACTTAGCGTTATCATCGATGCTGATGGACAAGATACCTGGACTGAATTAAAGCCTGTGCCTGACTATGCCAAAACAAGTAAATCAGAATTAATTGAACGAATATGCGATGCAGGCATCAGCGGAATGGGTGGTGCCGGATTTCCAACGCATATAAAAACAAACAACAATAAACCGCTAGAATTCCTAATCATAAACGGCATTGAGTGTGAGCCCTATATTTCATCCGATGACAGATTGATGCGCGAGCACGCTTGGCAAATTCGTCAGGGCATCGATATATTGGTGCATATTTTAAAGCCCAAACAAGTCATCATTGCTGTGGAGGATAACAAGCCTGAGGCACTCGAAACGATGTCTATAGCTTGTCAACAAAAAAACAATTATCAGGTAGTGAACGTCCCTACCAAGTATCCAGCTGGCGGCGAAAAACAACTTGTACAAGTTCTCACATCTCGAGAGGTACCGTCAGATGGTCTACCCATTGATGTTGGTTGTATTATGTATAATGTCGCAACATGTTATGCAATCGCCGATGCTATTGTAGAAGGAAAGCCTTTAATTGAGCGCGTCGTAACACTGACTGGAAAAGGATTTAAATCGCCTAAAAATGTATGGGCTAGAGTAGGTACGCCAATTCAATCGTTACTTCTGCATGGTGACTACGACGCCAGTACACAATCATCACCAAGGTTCATTATGGGCGGCCCAATGATGGGTTTCACCGTTACTTCTGTGCTCACTCCCATAGTAAAAATTTCAAACTGCATACTTGTGCCTGCAGACAATGAATTGCCGCACCCTGAAGATGAAAGAGCTTGCATACGCTGCTCGGCATGTTCCGACGTTTGCCCCGCATCATTATTACCTCAGCAACTATTTTGGTATAGCAAATCAAAAGAGCTTGAAAAAGCTGAAGAATATAACCTATTTGATTGTATTGAGTGTGGTGCTTGCGCTTATGTTTGTCCTAGTGAAATTCCACTCGTGCATTATTATCGTCAAGCCAAAGCAGACATCCGCAATCAAAGAGAAGAAAAAGAAAAATCTGACAAAGCCAAGATACGCTTTGAAGCACGCACAGCCAGATTACAGCAAGAGAAAGAAGCGCGTGAAGAAAAATATAGGCTAGCAGCTGAAGCACGCAAGGCCTCCATGAACAAGGACGGCGGTGCTGCTAAAGATAAAATTGCAGCTGCATTGGCGAGAGCGAAAGCAAAAAAAGAAGCGTTCGCAAAGGAAGCCGAGAATGCACAAAGTGCAGAAAAAATAAAGAATAAAGAAAATGCATCGGAACTAACAGACTCATCTGCGTTGTCAAAAACAAAATTAATGCCAGTTGATGAAGTTGCTAGCAAAGTCGCAGCATCTCAAACGGAAACAAACGATTCATCTCCGAAAAATAGCGTAGATGATGATGCCGCAGCAGCCAAAAAAAAACGGGTGGCAGCCGCTGTCGCGAAAGCAAAAGCGAAAAAATTAGCTGCTGATAAAGCAAAAAAAGAGAATGAAGAACTATGACAATGTTGAGTTTATCTAGCTCACCTCACCACCATAATCGACGTGATATAGGCCAAGTAATGCGCATTGTTTGTTATGCGACTATTCCTGGGATCTTAGCTAATGTATGGTTTTTTGGGTTTGGTATTCTGATTCAAATTGTGTTGGCAATCATAACGGCTTTAGTTACAGAAGGCGTTATTATGGAGCTACGCAAGAAAAAAACTGAACGCGTTCTTAAAGATTATAGTGCTGTTTTAGCCGCATTACTTTTAGCTATTTCTATTCCTCCCTTGGCGCCTTGGTGGGTTATTGTAATCGGAACATTTTTCGCTATAGCTATTGTAAAACAATTATATGGTGGTTTGGGTTACAATATGTTCAACCCTGCTATGGCTGCTTATGTCATGCTCTTGATTTCATTTCCAATGCAAATGACATCGTGGTTGCCCCCTCTGTCTATTGCAGAACAGTCGCATACTTTATGGGACGCAATTCATACTGTTTTCACGGGCTTCACAAGCACCGGCTTTAATGTTGAACAATTAAAAGTCGGAGTGGATGGCACCACTATGGCCACGCCGCTAGATAAAGTAAAGACAGTCCTATTACAAGGCTACACAGTTACTGAAGCTAAGACGGACATTATTTTTGATGGAGCATATGGAAAAGGCTGGTTATGGGTATCCATAGCCTATTTATCAGGTGGCTTATTGTTAATCAAAAATAAGGTCATCAATTGGCATATTCCCGGCAGTATGTTGGCATCAGCAGCATTATTGAGCCTATCTTTATTTTTGATTGATGGTGATCAATACGCTTCACCACTGTTTCACATTTTGAACGGAAGTTTGATAATTGGTGCATTTTTCATTGCAACAGATCCTGTATCGGCTTCCACAACAGTCAAAGGCCGTCTAATTTTTGGCGCCTCCATTGGCTTGTGGGTTATTATTATTCGGAACTGGGGCGGATATCCAGACGCAATCGCTTTTGCCGTTCTAATAATGAATATGGCGGTCCCACTGATCGATTATTATACGCAACCTAGAACTTATGGGCATAAGAATAAAGCGAGTAAAAACTCATGATAATGAATTACATGGGCAAAAATGGGGCTATTTTAGCTGGCTTCGCATTAGTAACAACCAGCCTCATCGCACTTACCTTTGCGGGCACAGAAGAGCGAATTCAATTTGAACAAGAGAAACAGCTTCTATCAATTTTAAATGAATTGGTTCCTGAACAAGCACATACCAATGAACTGCATTTAGATTGTATATTGGCCAATGCACCAGAGAGTTTAGGTTCAAATCAAGATAAGCGTATTTTCAGAGCGCGTATGAACGAGACTAATGTAGCCGCGGTCATCGAAACTAGCGCGCCAAATGGTTACAGTGGTGAAATGAAAATGGTTGTTGCAGTCAGTTTTGATGGAACATCGCTTGGTGCTCGGGTAGTTTGGCATAAAGAAACGCCTGGCTTAGGTGACAAGGTCGATTTGCGCGTTAGCGACTGGATATTGTCTTTTGCAAATGTGCCTTTCAGTGGTGAAGGCGATAACCGTTGGCAAGTCAAAAAAGATGGTGGTCAATTTGATCAATTCACCGGTGCAACCATCACGCCACGGGCTGTGGTTCAAGCGGTAAAGAATACATTAATCTACTTCAATTCAAATCGCGACATGATTTTTAATACTCCAAGCAATTGCGCTAATTCTATTGCCGGTAATTCTTCCGAAAATGAGGCACTAGCTAATGAATGAATATAAAAACCTAAGTATTCAAGGAATTTGGAAAAATAACCCTGCTTTAGTTCAATTGCTGGGACTTTGTCCTTTGTTAGCGGTAACAGCTACCGTTATTAACGGTTTGGGGTTGGGTATTGCAACCACGCTAGTCTTATTAGGATCGAACATCACCGTCTCGCTGGTGCGCAATTTTGTACCTAATGAAATTCGAATCCCAATATTTGTTATGATTATCGCTGCTTTCGTCACTATTGTTCAACTGCTGATGAATGCGTTTACATTCGAACTGTATCAAGCGCTAGGTATATTCATTCCCCTAATTGTAACTAACTGCGCCATTATCGGACGCGCAGAAGCTTATGCTTCAAAAAATCCTGTTCCACTTGCCGCTTTTGATGGGTTAATGATGGGGCTTGGGTTCACGCTTATTTTAGTCGTCCTCGGCGCAATGCGCGAATTGCTAGGTTATGGAACCTTGCTTGTAGGTGCCGATTTACTGTTAGGTGATTGGGCAAAAGATCTCACCATTGTGATATTTACAACAGAGAGTCCGTTTTTATTAGCAATATTACCTCCTGGTGCATTTTTAGGCATGGGTTTGTTAATCGCGGTAAAAAATATGATAGACAAACTTATAGAAAAACGTTCAGAAAATGCCAAGCAAGCCAGAGTTGTGCAGCGCGCGCGGGTCACAGGGACGGATATATGAACAAAGAAAAACGATATGAGATGCTCTCTCGCTGGCGCGCTAATAATCCCCACCCAACAACTGAGCTGAACTTTTCAAGTCCTTTTGAGTTGCTAATTGCGGTGATACTGTCAGCACAGGCAACCGACGTCAGCGTCAACAAAGCAACAAATAAGCTTTATCCTATCGCAAACATGCCTAAAGCAATCTATGCACTCGGTGTCGACGGGCTAAAGGAATATATAAAAACCATTGGTTTGTTTAATTCAAAAGCAAAAAATGTCATTGAGACTTGTCGTATTTTGGTAGAAACACATGATTCAGTGGTGCCCGAAAATAGAGAAGCTCTGGAAGCATTGCCGGGCGTTGGCAGAAAAACAGCTAACGTGGT
>JBLIKA010000145.1:0-6354 GCA_047637355.1 Glaciecola sp.
TCTTTTGCTCTGAACAGGAATGAATCTGCTTTTTCGAAGGCTTCTTCGAGGGTGCTTTCTTGAGTAATTTGGCATAAACCGCAAGACAAGGTAACGGTAACTCGCTGGTCTTTGAATTTGAAAGGCAGTGCCGATATTTTTTTGCGCATAATTTCTACTTTAGCAAACGCTTCTTCTACGTTGCTATTAGGTAGCAACATAACAAACTCTTCGCCGCCCCAACGCGCTACAAAGTCCTCTTTGGGTAAGTATTGCCGAATGTGTTTTGCAATAACTTGAAGCGTTTTGTCGCCGACAGAATGGCCATAGGCGTCATTAATCTTTTTGAAATTATCTATATCTATTATGCCAATACATAATGGTGTGCCATTTATCTTCGCTTGTTGAACTTCAAATTGCGCTTTTTCTTCATACGCAATTCTGTTTGGTAGTTTTGTGAGTTGGTCCGATAGCGCCGTTTTACGCTGCATATAAATCTTTTCTCTGTGGCTACTCGCTTCAGATTCAAGTACAGCAACACGTTCTTGCATTTTTTTCATCAGCGCAATAATTGCCAGTTGTTCTTTTTGATCGGCTGCGACTGATGCTTCAAGTGACGCTTGCATTTTATCGATGTGTTGCTTCGCTTGCTCTTTCAGTTCGGTTAACTGTTGGCTATCTTCAACGACCGACTCCATGACTATAATTTGTTTTTTTATTGCACTGTTATAGTGGTCACGTGCTTGGAAACTTTTTGTAGAAACAGCAATTGTTGTTTCAATGTTATCGTTAATCATAATAAGTGATTTATGTAAATTATTGATCAGGCGACTCGTTGCACTTGCCTCTTTGACCACATCACGGACCACAAAGCGGATCATCACTAAGCAACACTCGAGTATCTCTTTATGATCCAGCCCAGTATTGAGCTTGTGATAAATTTCTTGTAAGTGCTTATCATTTTTATTAGCAATATAAAAAGGAGTAATCAGCTCTTTTAATTCTTGCGTAATGGTGTTGTGTTGTAAGGAATGCTCGGTTGTTTGTTGTAAGGTATGCTCGGTTGTTTGCGAATTGTTTTTATCGCCTGCGGCCTCATTTGTCAACGCTTTGTTATACAGCATTAGCGCTTTCTCGAACTGCGCAAGAGGAGCCATAACAGCATCTTTATCTGGTGACAACGAGATTAAAAACTCGTTGACTTCAGTTTTAACATCGCCAGACACATTCTCGATTTTGGTGAGCTTTTTCAATGCTTTTTGTAAGTTCAACACTGAGTCGAAATTGCGCTGTCTAAAAAACTTCGTGTCTTTGCTTAGAACCGCATTAAGTTTACCAATTATTTGGGTAGCAGCGTCATAATCGGGCTTGCCAGACAACTGTTTTTTGAGCATAACAAGCTCTTGGTCGAATGTTGGATTTGCCCCTTTATAAAAGTTTGCCATGTTAACAATAAATATTGATAGCTTGTCTAAATAAAGCCGCGCATTCATTAATTGTTTTTGAGGCGAAACTTCTGTCATACCATTTACCTTACTGTCGGGCTAATCTTGCGTCCTGATAGGGCGCTTCGAAGTTGGAACGAAATGGGTTGATGTCCAGTCCGCCTCGGCGTGTATACCTTGCATAAACAGTCAGCTTTTGTGGCTTGCACTGCTGCAAAATATCATAAAAAATACGTTCTACACATTGCTCATGAAACTCATTGTGTTGTCTAAACGAAATTAAGTAACGCAATAAACCTTCGCGAGATATCGGGCTGCCCGTGTACTTTATTAAAATACTACCCCAATCTGGCTGATTAGTAATTAAACAATTTGATTTTAATAAGTGGCTCACCAATGTTTCTGAGCAAGGCTCTTGTGTTTTTGTGCTTGGGTTTAACTTTAGGAGCTCAGGCGTAATATCAAAATCATTAATTTCTATGTCCAAATCATCAATGCATATGCCTGAAAACTGACCAAATCTAATACTGTCAAACTGTGTTGACGGTATCACATGCACGGTTACATTTTCTCCTGCACAGTTGCTAAGGTCTCTACTCAATACCTGAGTTACTTCATCTACATTGGCAAATTGACTTTGATTTAAACTATTTAAATAGAGTTTGAATGACTTTGATTCAATTAAGTTAGGTGACGTAATTGGCACTTCGCAACGCAAAATAGCAACCTGTGGTTTACCTTTGGTATTTAGCCACGACAACTCATAACCATTCCAAATGTCGGTGCCATGAAATGGCAGTTGTTTTGGTAAATTTATGCTGTCTCGGCTTAATGAGCGAGGCACACGTTGCAATAAACTGTTGTCGTACTCTTTGGCGTATTCGACTTTTTTGCCAAGCGATAAATGGTCCAATGATGTCTCCTGTGGGCATCTAAAATAAAATATGTATGCAACTTGTAAATCAAAACATGGCTCAGTAAAAAAGCAATAGTTGCGAGGTTTCATGATCAAAGCTATACATAACTAAGCAGCTAATTTATCATGTTTCGCCTTAGGCTGGCACATCTAGTCAATCAAAAGGTTGATATTTAATGTGGAGGTCTGAAATTACGCTGTAATTTGCACTTCAATTGTTACCTCAATTGTTTTGTCAATTTGTACTATGATTTCCCTCTAAAGGCGCATAAATTTATGTCAAACCTGCTTGTTGAAAACCTAGACTCATTTATTAATTCATACTTAGACCTCGCTGGAGATGACAAAAGACAATTATTAACTGAATTTGATACCGACTGGCTGTCACCCTGCTTATTATTTAGTGAAGCGCAGTTAACTGACGTCACCAGTGGTGAGAAAATGGCTTGGCGCCCAGAATTACAGCCCGCTAGTTCGCATTTAGGCGATTTGGCGAAGGCCTTAGAAGTTCACATTCCTGCGCAGTTAGAGGACTTGTTCTGCCGTTATTATAGCCATGACTTGCCTGCGACAACAGAACGTGGTGACCTTGATATTTTACAAGCTTGGAACCAAGACGATTTTGAAAGGCTACAAAAAAATCTTATTTCGCATGTATTGATGAAACGTCGTTTAAAACAACCAGAAACACTATTTTTTGCAACCACTGACCAAGATGACTTTATCATCAGCGTTGATGTTGCAAGCGCCAATGTCATGTTGGAGCAAGTAGGTAAAGTACCCACAGAAGTTCTGGCTGATGATCTTGCTAGCTTTATTAAGACCCTGACTCCTCGAAACGTTGTTGTAACGTTTTAAGTTCGTTGCGCAGCGTTATTACTTCATTTTCTAATTGAGTGACTCTCATCGCCAAATCGTTGCCTGAACGCGCAGTTTGCGGAGGGGGCTGCGCGATCTGTTGTATTTTTACTGTCGCTTTATTGTCTTTCCAATAGCTCAAGCCTTTTATAATGGTAGGAATAGGTAAGGGTGACAACAGGTTGGCTCTTAACATACCGACGCTGGGCTTTTTGCCTGCTTCGTCCAATGCGATGCACGCATTCACTACCTGCTTTAATTCGGTATTCATCTCATCTCATTTAATTAATCAACTCAATTGTTAGCTATTCTGACCAAATTTTAGGGTAATGAAAAGTGCTTATTCAGCTTGAGTTCAGTTATTTTGGTTTAACGTATTGATAATGTTAACTATTTCATTGTTGGTCTGAAATTTGTTTATAACATTCATAAAAACTAACCAATTAACTAATAATATGGAATATAAATGAAAGCACTATTACTTACTTCTCTTCTCGCCGGCACGGTATTGCTCAGTGGCTGCGTTATTTCAATTGATGATAACTATGAAGATGGTTATAACGTGTCCAGCGCCGCAAATTGGGAAAAACATGAAGCGAAAAATCGACAATTCATTGCTGATGCTCGCCCTGGTATGTCGAAAAGTGCAGTGGTCGAAAAATTAGGTTTTGCCGACTTTAATGAAATGGTCAGCGGTGACGGTGATGCAGTCCAAGTGCTGTACTACAGAACTCAGCGAGTTGACGATGATGGTGTTACTACCAAAAACGAATGCACGCCTTTGGTATTTATTAATAACGAACTTGTTGGCTGGGGTGAATTATCGTTGTCTAAGTATCTTTAATTAGTCGTTTTAATGCAGTAACTTTGCCCCAGATCAAAAATTATTGTTAAAAAAATGTTAGCGTATTCGTAAGAATGTTTTATGGTGTAGGAATTGCAACAAGGAATATCTTATGAGTACAGCTACATATCAACCCAATATCAACGATATTAGAGCCGTTTATTTAGGCGCGGATGACTTAAAAATTGCCGCATCCATTTTATATAACGCCTATTTTGACGATCCCCTTTTTAATGACATTTTTCAAATTGATCGTGAAGGTTATGAGAGCCGGTTACGCTCAGCTATAAGAGAAGAACTCAATGCTTTTTGGGATGCCAAGCAACCTATGATCGGATTGTTTGAACAAGGTCGACTATTAGCCGTGGCTTGTTTAATTAGTCCGGATGCCGCTTTTGGTGCAGGAAGGTACTGGCATTGGCGCCTGAAAATGTTACTTACCGCTGGCTTTCTCGGCACTAAGCAAATGATTTCCAAAGAAGAAAAAGTAAGAGAGTGTATACCCGCAAAAGATTACCACATGTTGTCATTTATTGGCGTGCACCCTGATCATCAAGACATTGGTTTAGGCAATATACTAATGCGCGGTATTGTTGGCTTATTGCAAGAAGACAATAAAACCGAAGGCGTTGGGGTGTTTGTTACTTTGCCAAAGTGTTTATCATTCTTTGTTGACGCACACTTTGAACTCGTTAAAGACTTAGAAGTGGGTCAGATTACAGGCAAAGTGATGTTCAGAAAAAAGCTTGATACCTAAAGTGCGATTATTTTTGTAAGAGATATCGTACAAACGTGTGAGCATAAGTGTTTTTTTTTACATGGTTTTTCTTCCTCAATTTTAAAAAATACAATAAAAACAAAGTTAAGTTGATATCTCGGTTTAAAATTCCGGGTACCGAAAAATAATTAAAAAAATGCATCTATATTAAAAATACTATACTTTGGTATAGTATTTTCCACCTTAAGGAGACACCTTCAGGAAGAAAGTGGTCAAGGTGACGGAAGGTTTCAGGATGAAGCTCACAGGGTAGGGAAGACAAAGGACAACTTCAGGACGAAGAATTTTTGCATAACGGATTTGCATCAATAATGGAACCATGGAAAGGGACCTGCACATGGAGTGTTGCCTGCTTAGGATGAGTGGGATAAAAGGGAAAGGGATGTAAGGGATTTTATAAGGATGATCGTTTAGCAACGGAACGCTGAGAGGGATGCTCGAAATATAGGGAAAGCAGAAACAGGATGTTTCTGCTTTTTTACTCTAGACGCTAAATAAATGGCTTGAATCTGCTTTACTGACACTAATCGGCCATATGGGTTTGGATAAGCTATCTACATACTTGCGGGTTACGCTGTATTCCATTAACTATCCAACTACTTATCGGGTACACAAATATGCATCAGGCTTGCCTTTGCAATTGAATGTGAGCACACAATCCCGGTCGTATCATTATGATTAATCGATTTTATAAGCTGGTAAGTTCATCTCTATAACGGAATTACCAAAGCTGGTCATGGTACCAATGTAGGCATCAGAACCGTTGCTGCTGAACTCTAATTGATACACGATTTTCCAATCAAGCTTTCCTCTATGCGCAGAAATTCGGGTAGAACGTCGAGCCAAAGACAAAAATTGAAGATTTTGCTTTTCACAATATTGATTGGCGTACTGGATGCTAAATTCTCCAATGCCACGTAATCGCCAGAATTGAAAGGCAATTAAGGCAATACTGAGCAGTATAACTAACGAACCTAATGTCATTAAGTGGCACTCTTTGGTTGCGAAACTTGTTGGTATAAACTCGCTATTGCATTCGCGATTGGGGTTGGTAAATCAGTTTTACGCATTAATTTGAGTAGTCCAATTCTGCTTGTAGGCACTTGCACAAGGTCTGAATAAATACCTCTGAACAACTGATAGCTTGAGTCGTGTTCTATTAGTTTTGAGCAAAACGTAATTAAGAGTGCTTCATTCTCTAATAACCGAAAATGTCTACCTGCGATAATCACTAAACATTCAGTGTCGGGTTGTCCTTCAGTAAGCAGTGCTTCAATAAACATGGCTACTTTGTCTGTGCATTGGCTACCCTTGAGCCCTCGCAGGATCATATGTTGTGTTTCTGCATATTGGGCAGTGACAAACAAATCGATTAACTGGTCGGTGAGAGCGTCTTCAAAGAAGGTGTTTTCTAAGCTGCTGCACAAAGCCGTGAGCACTTGCACTGGCAATGACGCCAAGTTCTGATTAACGGCGATTGCAATATCATCCTGATTGATATGCGCAGCTAAATCCGCAATATCTTGCAGTGCTA
>JBLIKA010000146.1:0-6351 GCA_047637355.1 Glaciecola sp.
TATGGCGGCATCAATTTTTTCCACTGTACTTAGATCAGATTCCTGCGCGGGTACTTTCCAGAAATCAGAAGCGTGATGGGTGTCGTGAAATGGGTAAGTGTGTAAAGAAATATAATCAACCGCTGCTATTAAAGCGTCTAGATCATCTAGTTGCCCAGATACTCTCGGGTCGGTGCCAGACCATACTGCGTGGTTGTCTGAACTGGTGATCCATACATCGTTTGGAATAGTGTCTTCGGCTTTTAAGCCTTGGAGTTCATTGACATAATTTAGAATGATACGCACGGGCACATCATGGGCTTGCCAATCGACCATTGCCTCGTTACCAATAGCTATTACTTTTATTATGTCTGGGTAGTTTTGTACCATTTCTATTGCTTTGTCGACTTCAGCCCTATTGTTAACAGAATCTTCTACTGCGTTGTTAACAAAGCTGGTATAAGACCCTTGGGCTTGAATCCAAACTCCAAGCATTATGTACATTTCAAAGTCTGGATCAGCTTCTTTTAACTCATCAATAGCAATTAATAAATTAGCCGTGTCACTGTATCCTCGGGTGTTGTACGTGCGCAGTACTTTAATTCCTATCGCTTCCAGAATAAGCATATCTTCTTTTAGCTCAGCCACGCTTGGGACAGTCGCTTCTTCGCGCGTGGCCTGGCGAAAAGGACCATAAGAAATGGCCTGAAAATTTGCGTTTCCTAAAATTTGTTCACCGTCTTTAGATAAAGGCGCTTCGTTATCATTTACCACAACCTGAGCCATTGGCTGTGGAAGCGGAAGCGGGGTTGGTTCGGGCTCTGGTTCAGGTTCTGGCAAGGGTGCCGGCGCATTAATGACCGGTGTTAACTCGGGGGTATCGGAACCACCTGAGCAGGCAAACACGAATATTGATGCAGATATCAATAAACATAATTTGAAAGTACCATTTTTCATGAACATTATCCTTTTAAACCGCTGGTGAATTTTGGCGCATAGGCATTTGCGAGGGACGCCTTTTGCTGATAAATTGTAAAATTATTGTTAAAAATAGTATGGCTTTTTTTTATACGATTACTCAAGATAAATACGGCAGTGTGGGAAACTAGACCGATGAAGTGGATTGGGCATCGAATTCTGGCACGAACGAGCCAGACTCGGAAAAAGAGCCTAGCTAAATACTAAAATTTGACGTAAATCAAATATCTTAACCGATATTGTTGCCGCGCTACTTTTCAGCGTTGCTGAAATTGATTATCGAGATAATGCGGGGCTAACAGCATTGAGCTACTCAGTAATACGTGGTTAAACGGAAGTAGCAAGTTATTATTGTCGATGCATGAAAATGCAAATATTAGTGATGGTAGAGGCATATTACCGGCCATGTATGCCCTGAGAACAGGCAACGTGAAAGCATTAAATATATTAAAGGTAAATGCTGCTGCACTTGATGGAAATGCAAGTAAGGTGACTTCGTTATTAATAGCTGTCTAAAATCACGCGCATGATATGGTTCTGATTTTACTTGAGCTCGGTGCAAATGGTAAGCATACCAACCATAATGAACATACTCCTTTAATGTCAGCAGCTGCTGCAGAGCCGACCGTCAGCGATACATCCTCCGCGATCACAATGCACAAGCACCGCAAACCAATATAATATAACTATTAGAGCAGATATTAATATTCACTTACACCAGTGACTTTTAGTTACGCGTCTGTTTCTCCTAGAAACTTGATTAGAGTCAAACCTTTTTAAACTCCTCATCTTACAATCATTAATATAGATTTTTTGACTTTCAAGGTTAGTGTCATGCTCAACAAACCTCACTATCAGTATAAATTCATACTAACGGTAATCGTTTGCTTTACTTCTTTATCATCCTGTTCGAGCACTCAAGGACCTAACGAATCCAGCGGTATGATTATTGGAGGTTTAATTGGTGGTGTTTTAGGGCACGAGGTTGGCGGGGGGCATGGCAGAACCATAGCGACAGTTTTGGGTACCATGGTTGGTACAACGATTGGCGGTAACGTCGGTCGAACGATGGATGAGGCAGATCGGCTTAAACTTTCCCATTCACTGGAAACTGTTCGCACGGGAGTTTCAACACGGTGGCACAACCCTGACACAGGTAATTCTTATACCGTCGTCCCAACTCGAACCTACCAGGAGGGAGCGCAACCTTGCAGAGAATATCAGCTTGATGCAACTATTGGTGGTAAAAAGGAAGAAG
Organism: Glaciecola sp.; assembly: GCA_047637355.1. Lineage (GTDB taxonomy): Bacteria > Pseudomonadota > Gammaproteobacteria > Enterobacterales > Alteromonadaceae > Glaciecola. The sequence continues at coordinate 2,216 of JBLIKA010000146.1, forward strand.
TATACGGTATTGCGTGCCGAACCGCAGATGGCAGTTGGAAAGTGAAGCATTAGGGAATAATCACTTGACTCATAATAATCATTTTCATCCGCTTTGGTCAGTGCACGAAGGTGAAGGCCCCATCTTGGCTACCGCCCTGCAGTCAGGGCATGAAATACGTGCTGACTTAGCCAAAATTTTAGCACTTGAGGAAGATAATAGGCTGCGAGAGGAAGACCCTTTTACTGATATATTGACCAAAGCAGTGGCAAACAGGATTGTGCCTATACGTTCAAGATTTGAAGTCGATTTAAACCGTCCGCGAGAGGATGCTTTCTATGTGGAACCGGATGATGCTTGGGGTTTACAGGTTTGGGAACAGCCTCCAGACCAAAAAATGATCGAGAAGTCACTGCATGAATTTGACCTTTTTTATGCAGAAACTAAAAAAAGACTCTGTCATCTCGAAGCTGAGTATGGCCGTTTTGTCGTATTCGATATTCATAGTTACAACTACCGCAGGCGGTGCCCCGACGCCGCTCCGGATGACCCTGCAAAAAATCCTGATATAAATATCGGCACTGGGACCATGGATAGGAACAAATGGGAAAATTTGGTTAACCATTTTATTTATGATCTCAGAACGTTTGACTATTTTGGGCATCACCTAGATGTACGCGAAAATGTTAAATTTCGAGGGCGACAATTTGCGTCTTGGGTGCATACTACATTTCCTGACAGCGGCTGTGTGCTATCAATAGAGCTTAAAAAGATATTTATGGATGAATGGACTGGTCAGCTTGATAGACGAAAATTAGATTTATTGTATAACGCTTTAAAATCGACACTTCCCGGGATTTTGAGTGAGTTAAAACGTTTATGAAAAGCAAACACACTTGCATTAATGATGACTTAGCAGAAGATGTCTGTAATGCCTTGGATCAGCAAAAATCGGTAAAGCGAACATTCCCTGGCTGGGGGCGTTTACATATTGACCGCCGTTTACCTTTTTTATGTATTTATATAAAACCCGAAAATCGTATCGATAAAGGCACTCCGGAATTAATACTTGGCCAAGCTAGCTATATTTTAGTACGTGAACGCGACTCAAATAATCCGTCTTTTAAAAGGTTGTTAGAAAAAATTTCGCAAAAACTCGAATCCTTATTCGGCGCTTTTTTATTTTTCGAATTTTGGACAACCAACCCGCCGTCTGAGCAATCAAATTCAAAGGTTAATCTGCATTTTGATATTAAAACGAGTGTAAATAATCCCCCGTTAAAGATCTTGGAGGAAATGGAAAACGGACTACTCGATATTAATTTTAACCAAGAGAATATCAGGCTCAGCCTGAACTATGATTTTGATTCCCAGAAACACCAAATCGAAAATTTATCGATTAACAACCAATCAGGTTCAAATAATCGGTACTGGTTGGGGTTGGCTGTAAACCCAGTTTTTCGTCAGGGAAACACTTTGTTACCCTATGAAATGCGACTGTTACATGCCGGTTTAACGAGAGCATTACGTAGGACGTTTTTTGCTTTCATTAGAAACTACACTAACCAATTGCCAGCGCATTTCCATGAGTTAGGGCAGCGTTCTATCACTTCTAACGTGTTGGATATTGATAAACAGCTCGCTGCAGTGAAGAACCAATTTGATATTTTATTTCACGTAACGCCTGTTAATTTTGAAGAAGCATGGACGACTTTTAGCGATAGTGAATATCGACGTATACCGATATTTAAGTATCGCCCACGTCCTCTTGATCCTGACCTTCTAAAACGCAAATTGTATGCCATTGAGATTGAGCATATTGAGGATCCAACCTTGCTTCATATTTTTCAAACTCAGCGTGAAGAAACAAGTCGACTACTTGGCATGATTGCCGACCGCAATACGACTAATTTTATGCATGGCAGTATGCAAGTATTTGGTGGCGTCGACAAAGCACTGCTAGCGGATGCAATGCGTATTTTAGGATGCGTAGCGGCAGAAGAACCAAGTGCAGAAAAAATTATGTTAACAGCACAAGAATTCAAGAACAGAGCACAAAACCTTATCGCTGACTATCAGTTACAACATTCTGGTTTTTGTTATCAAGTTGAAATTCGCAAAGACATTCCTGGCGTATTGGTCTCGAACGGAAAACTAATGGTGGGTGAGGCGGGTCATTTTGACAAAAACAAGGCCGACGCCACCTTAGCCCATGAAATAGGTACCCATATGGTGACGCATTTTAATGGCAGCGCTCAGCCGTTTCAGCAGTTTCATTCTGGTATGCAAGATCATGAGTCACTGCAAGAAGGCTTAGCCGTGCTGGCTGAATATTTAGTCGGGAAATTGTATCCAAATAGGCTAAGAACAATTGCGGCCAGAGTATGCGCGGTGCATGCTTGTATAAACGGTGCAGACTTCATCGACGTATTTAGAATGCTGACAAATGAATTCAAATTCGATCCTGAAAGTGCATTTCAAATTTGTATGCGTGTTTTTCGTGGCGGGGGACTGACAAAAGATGCCATATACTTAAAAGGGCTGTTGGAACTTATTGACTATTTAAAAAAAGGGGGCGATTTACATATCCTGTTTATAGGTAAAATAGCGCTCAAACATCTTCGATTTATCGAAGAGTTGAAATGGAGAAAAATGCTCCAGGAAGTTCAAGTTGTGCCACACTTTCTTACAGCACCTCTGTATCAAAGCAGAATAAGCAGACTACAAGAATCTGAATCCATTATTGAATTAATAAACGGAAGTTAATTATGAAAATGGGGCTGCTAGTTAATAATATTTTTACCGAAAAGGCCAACTATACCACCACGTTGATTGCGATGACGGCTACCAATATGGGACATGAGGTGTTTTACATAAGCGCAGACCAGCTGTCTTACGGCGTTGATGATACTGTTTATGCAGCCTCTTTAAAAGTAACGCCAGGTAAATATCGAACGCTCAAAACTTACCTAAATAACCTGCAAAGTGAAAAAGCGATTCATCAAAAGTTAATTTTGGATAAATTGGATGTTTTTTGTTGGACTAGATATTGTAGGAAACAAATTGATGGAAATTAACGTTTTCAGTCCTGGTGGTTTGGTAGATTGTGAACGACTTCAAAAAACTCAATTTTGTAAAATTATAATTGATTCTTTGGATCCCGAAAGAATTGAAGAGGACAAATGCTAAAACGTGTTGATAGCGCCCAAATAACAATAGTTTTATTGCTAAACGTCAATAAATTTGATGTGAGTCAATATTGGTTTACGTTTAGAGTTTACTGTAAATGCTTGACCAGCAATGGATGCCTATTATGAAAGTCGGCGATATATGCGCAAAGAATTTCATTCACGTTTCACTAAAAGAATCACTTCTAAATGTGGCCAAACTAATGCGCTCCCAAAATGTAGGTTCAGTGGTCGTGATCGATCGGAATGACGGTGGAATAAAACCAACGGGGATCATTACTGAGCGGGATATTGTGATTGAAGTTGTGGCCACAAAGATCGATGCATCCAGAGTCACCGCCAGAGATATTCTTAGTGGCGAATTGGTTATTGTTAAGGATACACATAGCTTACCAGACGCCCTTAATCACCTTCGATATTTTGGTGTCAGGCGCGCACCAGTGGTTGATAAAGATGGGCATTTAGTTGGACTATTTAGTATCGATGATGCACTACCGATATTGTCTAAACGATTTAGTGAAATTGTGACGTTAATGAGTAACGAAAGTTATAATGAAACTCAGTAAAGAGGAGGTGTGCTGTGACCACGCATAAAATAGAAAAAAAGCATTGGCAGGATTATTTTAATGGACTTTCAAAGCAATTTTCAGGCAGACGCATTGGAATTGAAGTGGATAGTCTGGAAATTGGCTCTCAAATAGTGGCCAAATCAATTTTTCTTGATGGGATCACATTTGACCCCAAAGACAATTCTTTGGACATTATTACGCCTGATTTAGTACATACAATTCACGACCCTGACGCCATTTATGTAGATGTTGATAAAGGTGTTCTGACTAATATTGCGGTTAAATCAGATGATGCGGGTAATCAGCAAATTATTAAATTTATTCCACCGCTTTCACTTTCGTTTATTAAATAGTTTGTAAAGTTCAATGCCATCGACGAGCTCATTGCTTAATGCAAGGT
>JBLIKA010000147.1:0-6296 GCA_047637355.1 Glaciecola sp.
ACATGAACTTCGCCGAGAACTATTGCTTATTCGCAGAAGGTTATGGCCGCAAAGAGAGGTCATTAATGAGCTATTGCGAGCTGACGATAGCCAGCTCCTGCAAGAGAATACGCTACTTCATCTTAGGGATTGTCACGATCATGTTATCTCAATTATGGAAATGTTAGAAACCTATCATGAAATGACGTCAGGTTTGATGGAGCTTTATTTAACGAGTGTGAGCCTAAAGCTTAATGACGTTATGAAATTTTTAACTATTTTTACCACCATTTTTATCCCACCCACTTTTTTAGTTGGTGTGTATGGGATGAATTTCAACTCCGCGGCTAGCAGCACTAATATGCCTGAACTTGACTGGCAGTTCGGCTACATAATGGTGTGGGGCATTATTGCAGTGATGATTGGTAGCATGCTTTATTTCTTTAGGCGAAAGAAATGGATTTAATCACTCTGTATGGCTTGAAGTATGAATTATTTTTCAATGATGCTTTATCGTATTAAGCATCAAACCGTCGCTTAACGCCTGACCGGCTGACGCAAGCATGTCATCACCTAATCTACATTTAGCCATTATATCTCTGCTTTCGATGTACTGGCTGCTGCTCACTGACGTCACGCCAAGAATAATATCGAATAAGTTGTCATGTGAAATAGCTTCACGTGATACAGATGGAAGGCAATCATCCGTGTGACTAGCTAAGCGCCTATTTTGCTGAGCACAAAGTCGGTATAAGCAATAGTATTGAAGTCGTCAATGCACCTAATCCATTTATAGCAAACAAAGCACTTATAGATTGATACCATTATTCGAAATATTCACACTTATGGCGGCACTCGAGCGACCATAAAAGTAGAGCATGACTCGTTGACATTTGAATACGACATTATGCTAGATAAAACCGCACTCAATAATGAAATTAGACAATCTTATGGAATGGAAATAGTAAGAAAATTGCAGAACGCTCCAACATTCAAATAACCAGCAAAATTGGTTTAGATGGTTATGTGACAATATTGACCCTACCTTGACCTAGAAAACGCCAGCCGCTTTGAATAACTGCATATGAACGTTAACTAGTGCATCAATATTACGCTGGTAACCGCCGCCAATAACAGCAGCGACTGGAATCCCCAGTTTTTGACATTGTGCAAACACAAATTGGTCGCGTGCTAATACCCCTTCGGTAGTAATATTTAAATGTCCAAGGTCGTCATCAATATGCACATCAACTCCCGCATCATAGATAACCGCGTCGGGTTGAAAGTACGTTATCGCCATATGCCATGCTTGTTCAACGGTTGTTAAAAACTCGTCATCGCCGGTGCCCTTTGCTAAACCAAAGTCTAGATCCGATACTTGTTTTCGATGAGGGAAGTTTTTTTCCCCATGAATGGAAACGGTATAAACGGCATTGTTGTTAGCTGCTAATTTTGCCGTTCCGTCGCCTTGATGGACATCACAGTCAAACACCAAAACCTTGTCAATGCCTTTTGACTGCAACATATTTAGTGCAGCAAGATATAAGTCGTTAAGCATACAGAATCCTGAACCAAAGTTAGCAAAAGCATGATGGTAACCACCGGTAAGATTCAGTGCCTTACCATGTTCTAATGCCAATGACGACGTTAGTACTGTGCCGCCTGCAGCCGTTAATGTGCGTTCAACAAGTTGTTTTGACCATGGAAAACCAATTCGCCGCATAGCTTTAGGAGCAAGCTCACCCGAACAAAGTTGCTCGATATAGAGGGGATCATAAATACGTGATATTGCGTCAATATTAAGGGCGTCTGGCTGATAAAAACAGTCAGTAGAAACGTTTTCTTTTAGTAATGCATCTTTAATGCCTTGATATTTTTGAATAGGGAAGCGATGCCGAACGGGTAAGTCGAGTTGACTGTAAATAGGATGAAAAACAAGATGCGACATCAAGACTCCGTTTACAAAATAAAAAATATTACAACATGTACGGATAGACCAATCAATAAGACTGCTTCGAATTGATAAACTAAAGAAACAATTGTTCAGATAGTTTTTCTTTGAAGCGTTGCACAAAACAAAGAATTCAATCAAACTTAAACTGCAATACCGCGATTACCTATGGATAAAGTTGTTAAGGGATAAAAATGAGCATTGAATTCGCTTCAAATCAACAGGTTGAACTGTCGGGAACGTGCAAAGTTGAAGATATGGTATTACATTCCTTATCTCCTAAGTATCGTAGTTTGAATATTATTATGTCATCAATTATTGGCTTTGTTATCGTCATGATTATTGTATTTTTGGCAATTCAGCCTTTATTTTCCATGCCACAAAAATATCTCGATTATTATTATATCGCGGTCACTATTGTTACTTTTTTTACGCTGTGGTCCGTTTTATACAGTTACTTAGCCGACCCTAAAAAGAAATATGCGGTTCGAGAGTTTGATGTACATTTTCAATCCGGTTTATTATTTTCTAGAATCGTGAGTCAGCCTATTATGCGTATTCAACACATTGAAATTGAACGCGGCCCCATAGAGCGTAGTGCTGGTTTGGCTACTTTGCAGGTTTACAGCGCAGGTGGCGCTAATCACGCTTTTCAAATTCCGGGATTGGTATATGAAAAAGCGATTGAGCTGCGGCAATTCATTTTGAATCACAAGGATGTCAGTCAGAATGGATAATAATGACTTTTCTGCACACAGCGACGATATGCAACAAGTTGCTGAACTGCAGAACGGAGAATGGAACAAGCTTTCGCCTATCAGCATTATTTACTTTACGGTACGTTCAATCGTTGATTTGGCGAACACGTTCTTTTACTTAATACCGGTTCTAGCGCTCAACTTTAACAAGATAAAAGAACAACCATTGATTATTGTTGTAGTGGCATCCGGTATTCTGGCCTTTTTTATTATTATGGGAGTGTTGAATTACTGGTTTTATCAATTTCGCGTAGGCAGTGACAGAATAGAAATAAAACAGGGCGTTTTTAAAAAGTCACATATTGATTTGCCTTTTGAACGAATTCAGAATGTTAAGTTATCGCAACCCCTTTACTACCGCATCAATGATTATTCCTGTATTGAACTAGACACCGCGGGCAGTGCAAAACAAGAAGCAAAAATTGTAGCGCTAAAAACTGATTTAGCTAAACAATTCCGGATTAAGATTTTAGAGACCGCAACTGAACACACTAGCGATGATGCTTTTGTTTCTCCTGTTGATTCAAGCAATGCTTTAAATGAAATAATCTTGAATCGCAGAAGCATGCGTGATCTAGTTATTCATGGCTTAACTAATAATCGTATCTGGATATTTTTGGGCGCACTCGCACCATTTTATAATGCAATATCTGATTTTTTATCTCAATTTTTTGAATCAATAGGTTTTGATGCAGAAGTTTATTTCAGTTTAGAAACCCAAGCCTGGTGGGAATTTGGCTTACATGTTTTGTCGGTAGCGATGTTAATTATGCTCGTTATCGTTTCGTTTTCAGTTGTCGGTGCTATTTTAATGTTCTACAAATACACATTGAGCAAAACACAGGATCGCTATATTCGACGCTCAGGTTTGCTAACTAAGCACGAAGTAAGTATGAAACTCAGCCGTATTCAAATAATGGTGCAAGCGCAAGACTGGCTCGATGTGTTGCTTGGAAGAGTTAACTTGTCGTTTGAACAAAATACGTCAGGGGTAGCCAATGCGAGTAAGGCCGGTGATCAGATGTCGAATAAGCTTCTGGTTCCATCGGTGACTATTGAAGAATCCTTGGCATTAATGAAAGATGCTATGCCATCGCAAACCTTGGGCGATCAAGTGTTTAAGCCTATTTCTAAGCGTTATATATTGCGAGGGTTGTTATTTTTTGCTTTGCCAGTTGGCATATTGCTATTTGTGGCAATATTTAGGGATGACCCTGTTGTAGCAACAACGTTTGGTCTATCTGCGGTTGCGATCATTGGCGCCATATTGGCTATAAGATGGAGGCGTTGGGGCTACAGTTACGACCAAGAATACTTCTACCTTAGAAAGGGTTTTTTTGGTGTTAATTATTACTGTTTCCCAATGTACAAAGTGCAGCAAGCTCAATTCAAACAAAGCCTATTTATTCGTCCTTATCAACTGGCAAGCTTAAAAATAGTGCTGGCTTCAGGTGCGAAACTTGTTCCTTATATGCCGGCAAATGAAGTGAGAAATATTATAAATAGCATCCTAGATCAGTTGGTTGTCGACAAGCGTTCTTGGATGTGATGCCCATAAACAGTGTACATTTTAGTATCGTGACACTCGGATTATCACGCAGTTACTGGTACAGTCCATAGGTTGACAGTATCGTGGATACAATTCTATAGTGCAGTCATAAATGTTGAAAATAAAAATGAAAATAACGAGTAAAATATGAGTACTGATAAACCACGTAAATATTCACAAAAAATCGTAGATGGAGCCGCTCAGGCGCCTAGTCGCTCTATGTTGAGGGCGGTAGGCTTTGGCGATGAGGATTTCAAAAAATCGCAGGTGGGTATTGCTTCAACGTGGTCAATGGTGACGCCATGCAACATGCACATCAATACGCTTGCTGAGGAAGTTGGTAAGGGCGTAGATAGTGCAGGTGCCAAAAGCATTATTTATAATACCATTACTATTTCTGACGGTATTTCTATGGGCACTGAAGGTATGAAGTATTCTTTGGTCTCAAGAGAAGTCATTTGCGACTCAATTGAGGCTGTATCGGCAGGCATGGGACATGATGGTATTATTGCTATCGGTGGCTGCGATAAAAATATGCCAGGATGTTTGATGGGTCTAGCTCGTCTAAATCGTCCTTCTATTTTTGTCTATGGCGGTACTATTTTGCCCGGTGAAAACCACACAGACATCGTATCAGTATTTGAAGCTGTAGGCAGTTATGCTAATGGTGATATTCCCATTACGCAGTTGGAACATATTGAAAAAACAGCGATCCCGGGTCCCGGCTCTTGCGGTGGCATGTACACAGCCAATACTTTAGCCTCAGCGATTGAAGCTTTGGGCATGAGTATGCCGAATAGCTCTGCTCAAAATGCGATTTCAGATAACAAAAAACAAGACTGCGTGGATGCAGGTAAAGCAATCGTTTATCTACTCGAGCATGATATTAAACCGTCTGACATTATGACCAAAAAAGCATTTGAGAATGCGATTACGATGGTCATCACTCTTGGAGGCTCAACTAATGCAGTGCTGCATTTAATTGCGATGGCTGACGCGATAGGTGTGGAAGTCACATTGGATGATTTTGTGCGCATAGGAGAAAAAACTCCCGTAATTGCCGATTTGCGTCCAAGTGGTCAGTATTTGATGTCTGAATTAATTGAAATCGGTGGCATTCAACCTCTAATGAAGCGTTTATTAGATGCTGGGATGCTGCATGGCGATTGCATGACAGTAACAGGCAAAACGATGGCGGAAAACTTGGCTTCAGTAACTGATTATCCTGTAGGGCAAAATATTATTTTACCCTTTGATAAACCAATCAAAAAAGACAGTCACTTGGTAATACTCAATGGTAATTTAGCGCCTGAAGGTGCGGTTTCAAAAATCACAGGCAAAGAAGGTTTGCGCTTCACTGGCGCAGCCAAAGTGTATGACTCAGAAGAACAAGGGTTTGCCGCTATTATAGATGGCCAAGTGGTTGCGGGTGACGTGGTTGTGATCCGCTATGAAGGTCCAAGAGGCGGCCCAGGCATGCGTGAAATGTTAAGCCCCACGTCTGCAATTATGGGCAAAGGTTTAGGTAATGATGTTGCGCTAATCACTGATGGTCGATTTTCAGGGGGCAGTAGGGGGTTTGTGGTAGGGCATATCACTCCTGAAGCATACGAGGGTGGTGCAATCGCACTGGTAGAAAATGGTGACAGCATTACAATTGATGCGCAAAATCGTGTGATGACGCTCAATATTAATGACCAAGAAATGGCGAGAAGAAAGCGAAATTGGGTGCAGCCGGCACCAAAATATACCAGAGGGTTGCTAGCCAAATATGCGAGAACCGTAAGTTCTGCTTCTACGGGAGCCGTAACTGACAAGCCTGATTAACCACTTTTAGGCGAATAAGAGTGCAATTCATTTCATAAAAATAATAGATATGATTTGGATTGCGCTGATTTAGGTTCACCTTTTAACTGCAGTACTTCTCGATAAAATTCACTCGAGTAACGTGCATTTTAAATAAAACGTGCTTAGACATAAGCACGATGAAAACATGAACAAGGCCATAACCAATTTCACTAGGCGACCTAACCATGACTACTCATTCCTTTGGCGAAAG
>JBLIKA010000148.1:0-6228 GCA_047637355.1 Glaciecola sp.
CGCTTTTAAGTTTGAGTCTAGGTGTGTCTATTTTTTCACCATCAACGGTCACAAAGCCAGCCAATATCCATTCTTTTAGCTTAGATCTTGAGTATTCAGGGAACAAAACCGCCAAACATTGGTCTAGTCTTTTGTCGAATAACGTTTCTGGAACAGTTGCAGAAAGGTTAATTTGGAGTTTATTGGTAGCCATAACATTCGCATTAATAAATAATGTCCGTAGTATAGCAAGCAAGTTATGTTGCATAACAGCAAGATTTTCTTACACAGCAAATAAACCTTAGTGTAGAATGACAAAACGCGGAAGATTTAGCGCTATATTGCGTAATAAAAAGCCCAAAAAAGATAGAAAGTTAGTTTGACGCCAAACCAACTCGTTAATAAATAGAAAAGGTTAAGTAATTTCAAATGATACTGAAAAATAAGATAAGCATCGCAATACTAGCCGCAGCAATCATTGGATTAGGCGGTTGTGCGTCGTCTGCAGACGAGCAGGCTGAAGCGGTCGCGAATCAAGGTGTTCAAGCACTGTATGCTAATGCTCGCGAAAGCATGGCTATTGGCAATTTTGCACAGGCATCTCAAATATTAAGCGCTATTGATTCAAAATATCCTTTTGGGCCGCATTCACATCAAGTTCAACTAGATCTTATCTTTTCATATTACAAAGTGGGTAAGCCAGACCAAGCTTTAGCAACAATTGATCGTTTCGTTCGCTTAAATCCAAATCATGCCGATGTTGACTACGCTTATTTTATGCGCGGTGTAACTAATATGGAACTCGACAACAATTTGTTCCAAGAAATGTTAGGGGTCGACCGCTCGGATAGAGACCCATCTAAATCTCGCGAAGCATTCGAAGATTTTAGACGCCTAATTCAAAAGTATCCGAACAGTAAATATGCCACAGATGCGAGAGAGCGCATGTTACATATTAAAAATAGGCTAGCTAGTTATGAAATTGCAGTCGCTCGTTATTATATGAGAAGACAAGCTTATGTCGCTGCAGCAAATCGTGGTAGATATGTTATTGAAAATTTCCCAGATACGAGTCAAGTTCAACCTGCATTAGAGATTATGGTGTCTAGTTATAATCAGCTTAATTTGACTGAGTTGAAGGAAAATACAATGAGAACCCTGAGATTAAACTACCCTGATAGTGAGTTCTTAAATTAGATTTAAGTATTTTCTCTGACACATAGGCAAAGTTAAACACAAAAAAAGCACGTTTTTGCGTGCTTTTTTTGTTGAATTTTTCCAACTGCGATTGCGACCAATCTAGGAAGTCTGTGCTACTTGAAAAACAAGTGGCTGAATGGGTTGATGAGTCTTGCCCAACCAGATGTAAAATGTAGGGGAGCATCGACAACACTGAACACCAAACAACCCTCATCAGATGTTGTTGTTGGAGTATGAATATTTTTACCATCCATTACAGTGAAATCACCACTGCTATAGTCCGCTAACCTGTCATTAAATGTACCATTTACAACCAACGTCATTTCACTGCCGCGGTGAGTATGTTCAGGAACACCCCCGCCCTTTTCCATAAAGATGAAATTAGCAACAACGTCACCACCTATATTCACCGGTGCTTGCCACAGCTTGCCTACCATATGTGACCAATTACCCATCGACTCAGACAGCCTGTTTAACGAACGCGGCAGTGCAAATTTTCGACCATCGAGCTCTAAAATTCTATTTTGCGACTCAGATACAATCCCTCTATCAACTACCGCAGTCGTTATATCTGCCATCATGCTGGCGAATACATCAGGATTAAAATTTTGCGGAGTTTCTTCGAATAGTGTTTCTGAATGTGCCTCGGTATATAACATAACCTTTGAAAAACACTGAGAACACATATCACAATGCGCTGATATCATGAGTGCTTCTGCTGGCGCTAATAGGCCATCAGAAAATAAATTTAACTGCTGACTTGTAGGATGAAACTTAATCATGTGTTTCCAACATATCTTTTAGACGCTGCAAGGCTAACCTAGTGCGCGACTTAACCGTACCGAGTGGAATTTCTAATTCATCTGCCACTTCCTGCTGCGATTTACCTTCAATGTAAATAGCTTCAATGACCGCTTTTTGCTTTTCGGGTAATTGATTGAACAATTCACCTACTTGCTGCAGCGTCACTTTTTCTTCAAGTGATTTTTCTTTGGGATCTGCGGTTTGTTCGCACAGTATCGGCCACATGTCATCAGCGCAAACATCTTCTTTGCGATTCTTTAACTTACGCAACATGTCGAATCGAATATTTCTAGCGATAGTAAATATCCAAGTAGACGGAGACCCTTTTTCAGCATTGAATAAATGCGCTTTCTGCCAAACATTCGACATAGTGTCTTGCACCAATTCCATCGCGATGGCTTCATTACCCATTTGCTTTAATGCATAAGAACGAAGACGAGGTGCGAAGTAACCGAACACTTTAGCAAAAGACGCTTTACACCGTTCTTTGGCTACCGTATCCAAATGCACTGCCATTTCTGCAGCACAGTCTTTCGGTTTTCTGACGTCTGGCTTGTTATTTTCCAATGTAATTCCGATAAGCATTCATGTTTCCCCGTGATATGCATTCCTTTTTATATACGCTTCGCGATGTAGGAAGATCACAACGAAATAATATCATGAGATTTATTTTTGGGCTGTACTAAATAAAAATTAGAGTAACCTAAATTCTTTCATCAGCACAGTAGAATCTATACAGCATTTTCACTAACGACTTTCAAGACTTAAACTAATTTTAATCCGTTACTCTATCAACTCTGAAAGATACTCTACAATTTTCGTGCAGTCTTTTTGCGCTAAGAAATACTGTTTTTGTTCAGCATCTACAGGGAGCAACTCTAGCCACCTGTTAATTACCCAAAGCGGCTCGTCTAATTTAATATTTTCGTAAAGGGATCTAACTTCGTCGTAAGTATCAAAAATTTCTGCCAACCGTTCATTCATCGGCGATAGTTCTTGGATATCAATATCACACGACCAGACTTCCACTTTTTCACAGTCTGCGACACGTAATCCATCGTTATTCGTTTCAATGTTACTGATGGTTACGCAATTAATACCCTCTACAGTAACACCCAAAAGGCCATCGTCTAAAATGTCAAAATCAATAACCTTGCAATACGTTCCTGTCGGGAATATATGTGTATTTTGTTCTTTACAGCCTTTAGAATCGAGCATACAAATCACAAAACCAGCTTCTTTCTCGCAAGCTTCTGCTATCATTCGTGTGTAGCGTGGTTCAAAAATTCGCAACGCCATTCTACCCTCAGGAAGAATGTGCGCAGACAGCGGAAATAAAGGACACTTCATAATTTCAAACCTTCCCGGTTAGTATGGATTTAGGATTAAATACGATAAAAAAATAGAATAGATCGAAAAACCCTAAATTAAAAAATTTTAATATCTTGATCTCAACGACGCTTTGTCGGGTAAACTTAAGCACCTGTTTAAACGTGAGTATGCTATGAATGCAATTACAAAGTTTGAGTCCTTCTACACTGATTTAGCGTCAATGAAAATCGAAGAGCTCGCTGGATTATATAGCAATGATGTGACATTTATCGATCCGATTGCAGCACACACTGGCATTACCGCAGTCGAGCAGTATTTCACAAAGCTTTTAGATAATGCAAAGCATTGTACTTTTAATATATATTCAATAGAGCAAACAATCTCAATACCGTCTGAAAGTGAAAGCACAACAGACTGGTCTGGTTATCTTGTCACTTGGAAAATGTCATTTACATCTGCTCGCATAAATAAAGGTCAACCCATTCATGTCGATGGTGTTAGTCAACTAAGAATTAAAAATGATAAAATCACTTACCATCGTGATTACTATGACTTAGGCCAAATGATATACGAGAACATCCCTCTGTTAGGTAAATTGATTAAACGGATTAAAAGGACACTGGGATAATGGCAACAATACTTATCACTGGCGCAACCTCCGGCATTGGTGAAGCATTGGCGGGTCTGTGCGCTAAAGCAGGGCATTCTGTTATCGCTTGCGGACGCAATGAGCAAAAACTAGCCGAACTAGCCCTGACCGAGAACATTACAACGTGCCGTTTTGATGTCACTGACGAGAAAGCAACCAAAGATGCGTTAGCAAATATCGCATGTGATGTAGCGGTATTGAACGCAGGTACGTGCGAATACGTAAATATTAATGACGTTGAACCCGATATGTTTAAGCGCGTTTTCGATGCTAATGTGTTTGGTGTTATTAACGTTGTTTCAGCGCTCATTCCAGTACTAAAACCAGGAAATAAGATCGTCTTTGTAGATAGTTTAGCTCGCTTGCTCCCTTTTCCAAAGAGCCAAGCCTATGGTGCAAGTAAGGCAGCATTAAACTATATAGCAAAAAGTTTTGAAGTTGATTTAGCACATAAGGGAATAGCGGTACAAACCCTATCTCCTGGGTTTGTTAGAACACCATTAACAGACAAAAATGACTTTCCTATGCCGATGCTCATCAGCGCAGAAGCCGCTGCTGAATATATGCTCAAAGGTATATTATCCTCTCGCTCTAGCGTTTACTTTCCTCGAAGATTTAGCTTTATTGTACGCTTGTTAAATATGCTACCAGAAAGATTACAAAAACGAATGTGTATTAGCATGCGACAAGAGCCAAAAAGAAAAAGAGAAAACGCAGAATGACAAAAAAAATTGCCGTCATTGGTACTGGGATTTCCGGCTTAACCTCAGCTTACATGCTTAATAAAGAGCACGATGTAAAAGTGTATGAGGCGAATGATTATATAGGTGGTCACACTGCTACCAAGAATATTGTAGTCAATGACACTCCTTATGCGATTGATACTGGTTTTATCGTCTATAATGAATGGACATATCCAAATTTCATCAAATTGATGCAAACTCTGAAAGTCGACACACAGCCCACTGAAATGAGTTTTAGCGTTAAAAACTTAAAAACTAAGATGGAATACAATGGAAATACGCTTAACAGTCTATTTGCCCAGCGTCGAAACATTTTCAGGCCCTCGTTTTGGCGCTTAGTGCTCGACATAGTAAAGTTTAATAAGTTGTGTAAAGCGCATCTGGCTGAAAATAAAGAAACTGACAACATCACTCTACAACAGTTTATCGACCAACATGGACTGAGTGAAATATTTACACAAAACTATATTCTGCCAATGTGCGCCGCAATATGGTCGACTAGTTTAGAGGCATCAGCTAACTTCCCATTATCTTTCTTTCTGAAATTCTTTAATAATCATGGCCTTCTAAATATTACCAATCGACCCCAGTGGTTCACGATTATTGGAGGTTCAAAGCAGTATATAGAACCGTTGATAGAATCATATAAAGATAAAATCAGCTTGAATGACGCAGTTAAGAGTGTTGTGAAGATCGATAACGGCTTTGTTATCGTTAGCGAAAAAGGCAAAGAAATTTTCGATGAAGTCATTTTTGCATGTCACAGCGATCAAGCACTACAAATGTTATCCGCACAGGTACAAGGTAATATTAACTTGCCTGCCTATAGCGAGATATTAGCTGCTATACCCTATTCCATGAACGAAGTGGTATTGCATACGGATACCTCTGTTTTACCTAAACGCCCTCTCGCATGGGCAAGTTGGAATTACGAAATTGAAGGAGCCAAAGCGGAAGCATCCAGACCTGCGGCTGTTACTTACAATATGAATATTCTGCAATGCTTACAGAGCGATACTACCTTTTGCGTAACATTAAATAATACGCAAGCCATATCACCCGATAAAATTTTGGGTACGTACTATTATGCGCATCCACAATTCAGTCCTCAAATGGTAAAAGCACAAGAACGCCGGGCAGAAATATGCGGCAAAAATGGTATTCATTTTTGCGGAGCGTACTGGTACAACGGCTTTCATGAAGATGGTGTTCGAAGTGCACTAGACGTTTGCAAGCGCTTTGGTGCTAGCCTGTAATGACCGTACAAAACACAAGATCCTCAAGTCCTCAAACGAATACAGAGTCAGCGTTGTACAAAGGGATTGTGCATCACCAACGATTTGTACCCAAAGTACATCGCTTTAACTACAAGATTTATTTGTACTGGTTAAAGCTAAGTGAAATAGAGCAATTGAATGCGCAAGTGAAAGGATTTTCAAATAAACGAGAAGGCTTTAGTGCTGCTAAGTTTTTACGTGAGGATTATTTAGGAGATCCTGAGCAGCCGCTAGAAACATCAGT
>JBLIKA010000149.1:0-6159 GCA_047637355.1 Glaciecola sp.
ACCACTTTGCAGTCACATGAACTTACCCGAGATAAAACGGTAGGAGAGGGTAAAAATGGTGTCAATATACAGGTTGTTAATAAAAGCTAGTTGCAAGTGCAAAGGTAGGCAATAGGCAGTTGCAACCTACGCCAACTGTGATCATAATACGGTACTGCGATTGATCGCGTTCGACAATATAGGTTGGGGAACACAGCATGCGTTTATGTGACAAGGATATTTACCAGCATATTCAAGAAGGGAAAATTAAAATTGACCCGACACCTGACTATGATCAAATTAGCGGCCTGACAGTAGATGTTCGCTTAAGTAATAAATTTAGAGTATTTCAGGACCACGCTGCGCCTTATATTGATTTGAGCGGTGAAAAAGGAAGCGTACAAAAGGCACTTGATTCAGTCATGAGTGATGAGATAACGATAGGTGAAAATGAGTCGTTTTATTTGCACCCAGGCGAACTCGCTATTGCCGTTACGCATGAATCTATTACCCTACCGGACAACATTGTAGGGTGGTTGGATGGTCGTTCTTCGTTAGCAAGATTAGGTCTCATGATACACGTTACTGCCCATCGAATTGATCCTGGTTGGTCCGGTCAAATAGTGCTTGAATTTTTTAATAGCGGTAAATTGCCATTAGCGCTCAAGCCAAAAATGAAAATAGGCGCTATTAGTTTTGAGGTTCTAAGTGGTAGCGCAGAAAAACCTTACAATGCTAGAATTGATGCGAAGTACAAAGGCCAAACAGGTGCCATTGCTAGTCGTATTAGTTCTGACGATAGAACTGAACGGGAATAGTTTATCTTGGCGGGTCAACGCGATCCGCTGAACTTGCATTAATTCTGTACCAACCGGCAATTGAGTAACGGTCTCGGTTTGCTGGTAATACTTCATGTGGGAATTCTTCACTTAAAAATATAGCTAGTGTGCCAAGTGCCGGAATGACTTTTAATCCTTGTGTATCAAATTCATCCTGATAGAGGACTAGTTCACCACCATCCCCAATTTGCCAATTTGGATTTAAGTAGGCTACCAGAGATAAAACGCGGTTAGCCTGTCCTTTAAACGCATCTAAATGGCGCTTATAAAATGAACCTGTCGCATAGTGGGAAAAATGACTTTCGAATGAGAACAAACCCAAAAATAAATGTTGGTTTAAATAGATTTGAAGTTTATTGGTCCAGTCAAGCCATTGCGCGCTGGCCTCACTGCTACCTGATATCCAGCAAATTTCATCGCGTCTGACAAAATCATTGTGCATATGTTTACTTAAACGGCCAATCCCAGCTTCCATGAAAGCTTGTTTCGACATTGATGAGACTTGTGTGACCAAGTTATTAGCTAAATCAATCGGTAACGCAAATGGCTGAATACTATAGCCCTTATCGATTAAGTCAGTGGCGACTTTTGCAAACAGTATTTGATTTTGTTGCTCGATTAGCAGAGCTGGTGTGTGCAATTGATGAAGGTTTAAAACTTCCATATACAATACTTATGATTAAAAAACACACTTTTACAGGTGAAAGCTGAGTTTGACAATAGATAAATACTGCACAATTAAGATAAAAACAAAATAACGGTGGAATTATATAATGTAATCAATATAATACTCGCTTCGGTCGGTGTGTGGCGCAGCTTGGTAGCGCACTTCGCTGGGGGTGAAGGGGTCGTAGGTTCGAATCCTATCACACCGACCAATTAACACTTCCTCAGATTATATTCATAGCAACCACTAATCAGTCAGCGATAACAACAAAAGAGTACAATGTGGAACCTATTTTAGTCCCCACTGCTGTAGAAATCATTCAATTAGCCCTAGCGCCTATCTTCCTTATTGTGGGCATAGGAACGTTGGTTAATGTTGCAACTGGCCGCGTAGGTCGAGTAATTGACAGAGCGCGTTGGTTTGAAACGTTGGCCCGAGAGCAACCGTCGTGTATTGACGGCAAAGCTCGACTTGAAATTCGCACACTAAACAAACGCATGAAGCTGGCTAATTGGTCGATCAATTTCCTAATAGCTTCTGCCCTTGTTATTTGTTTTGATATTATTTTATTGATGATTAATGGCTTGGTTATTAATAAGCTAGACACGGCGATACTAGTTACCTTCATGGTCAGTATCTTATTTTTGACCGGCGGACTTATCGCATTTTTCTTTGAAGTCAGCTTAGCAACAGCATCACTCAAAATAAATGCAGTAAAAGTTCAACAGCGCACCAAAGAAAAATAGCCAAATGTATAATTCTTGCAGCCAGAAATGGCTGGATACGAAGTGCTATTAACCCAAAATAGCGACTGACTTAATTTGTGTCCAAATTTTCATTCCCACCATAAGGAACAAATCATCAATCGACTTACGAGTGACTTGGGCTACAATTTCTGTGTTCATTAAGTCAATGGTAACGAGAGCTGTAGCTCCTCTACTATCCATTTGAATACAAGCAATACGTCCTTCCAGTCGATTCAAAATAGTACTTTCTTTCTCATCCTTGAGTGACAAACTCACATCACTCGCAATAATCCGCAGTCTGACAGTTCTGCCGATAGATTGATTATGATCTTGTAGCCAAATCATGTTGCCATCAAATTCTGCTTTTACCAAATGCCAGCGTTCATTTTTCTCAATGATTTTTGCTTTAATAATGGTGCTAGTTTCCCGCTGGTAAACGTGAGGTAATTGAGCGCTGGAAAATACCTCGTTTATGCTTCCTTGAATGACGACTTTGCCTTGATGAAGTAAAATTACATGGTCGGCTAATCTACAAACTTCGTCCGTTGAGTGGCTTACATAGAGCATCGGCAAATTAAACATATTTTGAAGTGCGGCTAAATAGGGTAATACGTCCTGTTTGCGTGCATTATCTAGCGAAGCGAGTGGTTCATCCATGATCAGCATTTTGGGTTTTATTAACAATGCACGAGCAATAGCTACGCGCTGTTTTTCTCCACCCGATAATTGATCTGGTTTGTGCTGCATTAAATGGCCAATATCTAATGCATGGACTACTTCTTCAAAAAATACTTTTTTAACTGTTTCATGGCTGCGCTTTACTGCAAATTGCAAATTACCATACACGTTTAAATGGTCAAATAATCTAGCATCTTGAAAAACATATCCAATTTCACGCTCGCAGGTAGGGACGCAACGCTTATCATCAAGCCAAGTTGTTTCACCTATTTTCAATAGACCTTTGACACTTTTTTCAAGTCCTGCAATACATCTAAGCAATGTGGTTTTTCCACTACCTGATTCACCTAAAATTGCGGTGATGCCTGTACTTGGAAATATGCTTGTTACCTCCAGTTCAAATACTTGAGAACCGCTGCGTAAACTGGCATGCAAATTGGCAACAATGTTGGGCGACTTACTGTTAATTATAGTCATAATTAACGTCCAATCCTAAACTTGCTAGCAAGACCGCGCTTCTGAAAACTATAGAGCAATAAAAGGGCGATGAACGAAAAGCCGAGCATAATGGCGGATAGACGATGGGCACCAGCATACTCCAACGCTTCAACTTGATCATATATCTGAATAGAAACAACTTTGGTTTCCATGGGTATATTGCCACCTATCATTAATACAATCCCAAACTCACCTACAGTGTGAGCAAAACCCAATATAGCAGCACTGATAAAGCCAGGTTTCGCAAGTGGCACAATGACATGAAAGAACGTATCCATAGGTTTAGAATGCAGTGTTGCTGCAGCTTCTAATGGCTTTTGACCAATAGCTTCTACTGCATTCTGAATGGGTTGCACTACAAACGGTAATGAATAAAACAATGAACCAATAACTAGCCCCCAAAACGTAAACGGCAGCAGGCCTACGCCAAGTTGCTCAGTAAGTTGCCCGATAGGGCCATTTGGTCCCATTGCGATTAGCAGATAGAAACCTAAAACAGTTGGGGGCAAAACTAACGGCAAAGCAACGATTGCGTTGATTGGTCCTCTTAGCCACGATTTTGTTTTTGCCAACCAAATGGCTATTGGTGTGCCTATAATCAACAAAATAATGGTGACAGTAAATGCAAGCTTTATTGTCAGCCAAATAGCATTAATGTCAGAATCGGTCAGTCCCATGCAAGTTCCTTGTTAGCAATACAGCGCCGTTTACTTCGTGCAAAATCTAATCAACGTTATAATGATATGATTGTATGATGTTTTTAGCTTCATTGCTTTTCAAAAATTGAAAGAAAGCGAGTGCGGACGCATTTTTTTCTGCATTTTTTAATAAAATAGCATCTTGTTTTATTGGCTTATAAAAACCTTCAGGGATCAGCCAATATGAACCATAATCTGGTTTTTGTGAAAAAGAAATAAACCCAATATCTGCATTGCCGGTTGCAACGAATTGATAGGTTTGAGAAATACTTTCTCCCATTACCCATTTCGACTTGGTCTGTTCAAGTAACACTAGATGATTTAAAACATCAACCGCTGCTTGGCCGTATGGGGCAAATTTGGGATTCGCAAGTGCCACTTTTCTGAAATTATTGTCATATAAAACGTCGGGTGAGTTATTGACTAATGAAGTTTTAGATGACCACAAAATGAGGGTGCCCTGCGCATAAGTAAAGCGTTCATGTGCCTTCGCTTTTCCTCGTTTAATGAGTTCGTCCGGCTTAACTTGATCCGCCGAAAGAAAAACATCGAACGGAGCACCATTAATAATTTGAGCAAAAAGCTTTCCGGATGAGCTGTAAGAAACACGTATTGTGTGCGGAGTATTTGCTTCAAATTGAGCTTTGAGCTGTTGCATTGGTTTGATAAAATTTGAGGCAACAGCCACGTTGGCGTGCTGTGATTCTATATTGAGTGAATATGAGTTTGCAGGTGTTGGTTGAGTTACGGCAACTGCATTACTGAGTTCTAATGGACACAGAAATAACAGTATCCATAACACACTGATTTTTAATATGAACGGTACACTAAATTTCATTGTTGGACTTTTAAAAATCGACAATACGCTATTGACCATAGGTAGATAGTAACAGTAATGCAGGGCATGTGTGCTAAATTCGAAAACTATTTTTGTTTTCTAGAACCCTTCTATTCTAAGCCTATTGCCCGCCAGCGATGGCAAACGATATATCTATTTATCGTTTATATTGTGCTATTAATTGGTCCAGGCTTTCAGCCAAAACATTCAATTCTTTTGTTTCATTAGTAATCTCTTTTATCTTGTTGGCGTTAGCGTTCGCGCTTTCTCGTATATCCACCATATGTTGGTTGATAGTATCAATTGAGTGAGTTTGCTCTTGAAATGAATTGGCGATTTGTTTACTACTAATACTAAGTTTTTCAAAGAGTCCTTGGTTTGTGATTGATATATCCTGCGCAATCGCAATAGATGAAGATGATGCTTGTGATTGCTCAATAATCAGTCCGATTTCGGATGTTGCTCTTGAAGATGACTTTTTCAAGATATCCATAATCCTTTGGATTTCTTGCGTAGAGTCAGCTGTTCTCTTAGCTAAGGTTCTTACTTCGTCTGCGACGACCGCAAAACCGCGACCTTGTTCACCGGCTCGAGCAGCTTCGATAGCGGCGTTCAAGGCTAATAAATTGGTTTGATCAGATATCGCTTGAATTGTAGACAGAGCACCAGCAATGGTGTCTGTGTTAGTCGTCAATGATTTTATAACATCAGCGACTTCATGAATTTTTTCGCTCAATTGCTTAACATCATTTTGCGAGTCATCAATAACGCGTCCCACCTGAAGAGCGTTGGCTGCGGCTTCTTGACTAATCGTGTGGGCATCCTCTGCGTTTGATGAAGCCAATGATGAATTGGAACGGACACTGTCGAGTGCTTGCGCAATCTCAAAGGTCCTTTGTGCTTCTGATTCCATGTTAAACATGGTTGCTTGCGCATCATTCTCTAGAGTATTGGCGACTTTTCGCACGTGCTGGCCATTTTGAGATACATCGTTAAATATACTCTCAAGTTTGTTAACAAAGCTGTTGTATCCTGCGGATACCGCGATAATTTCTTTTTGACCTTGCGATGGTAATCGATAAGCAAGGTTAGCTTTTCCTTGCCCCAGTTGGTCAAATAAAGCGGCTAATTCAACAATCGGTTTTGTTACTGACGCGGACATGAAATAAGCAACAACGGCACCAACAATAACGATAATAGTGGACCAAATAAAAAT
>JBLIKA010000150.1:0-6118 GCA_047637355.1 Glaciecola sp.
AGATAATCTTGAGTTTTAGCGTTATGAGAAAAGTCCATGTGATGTCCCTTAGTGTTGATTGATAAAAAGCGTAGCCATAAAAAATGTTGGTGTCCACAAATATGCAATCGTTGATGCGATCATCTACATCATAGTCGATATTAAAGTATCAGCGAACTTTGTTTAATTTGGGTTAATTGATAAATTTCATGAATAGTAATGTTGGGGCTTTTGCTCAAGCATTATGAAATAAGACGACTGAATCACTGTTAAATAAGATAGCGGAAGTAATATGAAATAAGATGACCGAAGCAGCATAAAACAAATCAACCGACATGCTTTATGTTAGGTTAATAAATTAAGTGACTACGCTGTGAACAAGTCACTCAAATGAAGATAAAAATAGCCCTCATTGTGTGTTTGGATGATATTCGAATGACACTTTTTCCATAAAATGTTTGCGGCACAGCGACACATATTTTTCGTTACCGCCTACGTCCACTTGAGCCCCTTCAGAAATAGGATCGCCTTTATCATCAAGACGTGCCACAAAGTTAGCTTTACGACCACAATGACACACTGTTTTTAGTTCTGACAATTTATCAGCCCAAGCCAATAGGTATTGACTACCCTCGAATGTTTCACCTCTAAAGTCAGTGCGCAAACCATACGCTAGTACGGGTACTTTTAACGCATCTACAATCTGCAAACATTGTATGACTTGTTGTTTAGTTAAAAACTGAGCTTCATCAATAAATAAACAGCTGATTTTTTGTTTGTCGCACTCTTTACGCATTTCAGCAAATAAATCAGTTTGCGGTGTGAAAAGATTTGCAGGTGCTTCAAGACCAATCCGAGACGATATTTTACCTGTTCCATAGCGGTTATCGAGGGCTGCAGTGAACAAGGTAATGTGCATTCCGCGTTCTTTATAGTTGTATGCAGACTGCAAGAGCGAAGTTGATTTACCTGCATTCATTGCCGAATAATAGTAGTAAAGCTGTGCCATTAATGTGTTTCTTATATTGTGGTTGTTTTTACATTACGCCCAATATCGATTAGTTAACTATAAATAAAATGAAAAAATAGTTAAAAAGTATCAATCCAATTACTGACGTTGCCATTATGCATGAGACGTGCAAATAGATAACCTTAAATATACCTAATTCGGCAGTCTTTTAGAACAGTCAATTTAATTTCAGTCTTAATTTTTATGCGACAGTTTGAGTGGAGTATTTAAAACATAAGTGACGACATTTAATATCAGCAGCATGAATAGAGTTTCTAGTGAGTTTGTATTAGAAGTCACTAAGATGAAAATAATTCGATCCATAAAAAAGGCGCCCATAAAGGACGCCTTCTACTTTGTTTACTTCTGTCGTTGCAACTTATTTAAGGGTTGCTAGATTCACAATTTACGCTGCGTTTGCCGTAGAACCTTCTGTTTTGCTTACGCTTTTAGATGCACTAGGACCATCGGTCTCTTCAGCACTTAGCAATTCCATGTCGAAAGTAAATTCATCAACACGTACTGACAGTTTGCGTTTTTCATTGTATTCCAACAATGTGGTACGCTCTGCGTCAGTCAATTTACCTGCCGTATGCATTGTATTCACTGCATGTTCAAACGAGATGAATGGAATAACTGGTGACTTACGTAATGCTTTTTGTACTTTAGATAACAATGGCATTGCAGCGTGCTTTGCTTTAAATGCTTGTTCATTGATATCGTTGCCGTCACCCGGCATTACTTTCACAAGATGCGTCAACTGTGCTTTGATGCTGCTGTCTTGCATAGATGCAGTAGATAATTCACGAACCAAGTCATCAGAAATATGGCTTACTGATGATGTATAAGTGTTGGTCAATACTCTCATCAAGCCGCGCGCAGGGGTGTTTGGAAAGTTATTAATGAAATCAACAATCGCTTTTTCAGCTTGCTGAAGTGACCACTCCATTGCATAACGGAAGTAAGGTTCAGCTTGAATACGGTCTTGCACACGTTGCTCAAAGAATCGAATTGACGCCATAGCACCATACAAATAGCTCATCACATCGCCTAAACGGGCAGATAATAATTCAGCTTTTTTCAGCTCGCCACCTAATACCAATAAGGATAAGTCAGCTAATGGAGCAAGTTTTGCAGCCAGTGCGTTTACCCGTTTCTCATAAGGACGAACAATTGGAAAGTTCGATTCTGTTGAGCGTATAAACGGCAAGTAACTATTCGCTAAACTTCTAAATGCATTCTTAACGCTAAACTTAACCGTTTTGATAAGCACTTTATTAAACTCTGCATCAGCTTTGCTGTCTTCGCTATGGATCAAGTCAACCATGTCTTTCAGATGCGGGTGACAACGCATTGTGCCCTGACCAAATATCATCAAGCTACGCGTTAAGATGTTTGCACCCTCGACCGTAATTGCGATAGGTAATGCAGCATAACCGTTCGCCAATGTGTTTTGTGGACCACGTTGTATTGCTTTACCTGCCTGTACGTCCATCGCTGAATTTAATACATCACGGCCTAATTCAGTCATGTGATATTTAGCAATAGCAGTAACAACCGCTGGCGTAATGCCTTCGCCTAAACCTTCGGTAGTTAATACACGCATTGATTCAAGCAAGAACGTTTTACCTGCGATATCAGCTAGTTTGTCTTGAATTCCTTCAAAGCGACCAATAGGCACGCCAAACTGCTCACGCACAAACGAATATTCTGCAGTAGACTTGAACGCTGACTGTGCAGTAGCAACACCCATTGCTGGCAAAGAAATACCTCGACCTGCACCTAGGCAACTCACCAGCATCTGCCAACCGCGCCCGATGTTCTTTTCGCCACCAATAATAAAGTCCATTGGGATGAAAACATCTTGTCCACGTGTTGTGCCGTTATAAAATTTTACGCCCATTGGATCGTGACGGTTGCCCATCTCTACGCCTGGGTGAGATTTTGGTAGCAATGCGCATGTGATACCTAGTGAAAGCTTGTCACCTAGCAAATGCTCCGGATCGAATACTTTAAACGCCAGGCCTAGCACTGTTGCGATAGGGGCGAGCGTAATATAGCGCTTGTCCCATGTTACGCTCAAGCCAACGACTTCTTTGCCTTCCCACATACCTTTGGTCACAATAGCAGCGTCAGGAATTGAACCCGCGTCAGAACCAGCTTCAGGACTCGTTAGGGCGAAGCAAGGAATGTCTTGGCCGATTGATAATTTGGGCAACCAGTAATTTTGTTGCGCTTCAGTACCATAATGCATTAGCAATTCGCCGGGGCCTAACGAGTTAGGTACCATCACGGTCACGGCTATAGCAGCACTGGTCGCTGCAATAGTGGCAACAATGGTCGAGTTTGCATAAGGACTGAATTCAAGACCACCAAATTTCTTTGGAATGATCATTGAGAAGAATTTATTTTTACCAATGAAATCGAGCACTTCCTGTGGAATATGCTTAACGTTACCTAGCTCGAACTCGTCTATCATGGCGAGTAGCTCTTCTACTGGACCATTTAAGAATGCTTGCTCGTCAGCGCTCAGTACTGCTTGAGGAAGGCTGCGCAGGGCATGCATGTCAGGTTTGCCTTGATAAATTGACGATTCAATCCACACATCTCCAGCATCTAAGGCTTCTTGCTCAGTAATTGAAATTGGTGGTAATACTTTTTTAAGGTTAGTTCTAATACTCATAATTAACATATCCGCTCATCTGACCAGTTGACTAATTTATACTACATGAAAATAATCAAAGATCAAAAATATTTGATAAATAAACATGCAGTAGATGTGAAAAGCATTACACAGAGCCTGTTTGGCGTTTTTATGTTAATGACCTGAGATGACGTTTAAATGGCGGGGAAAACTGATCTGCCCTAAATTATGATCTTGTCGTTTGGCTTTACCTGTATTAAAGACTAATATTAGGTAACGAAGCTTAGTTGTTGTTAGGGTAAGTTACTCAGCAGTTAGCTGACTGATACATGTTACATATTACAAATAGCACCCATTGCTAGGCGTTTGCTTTAAATACAATATCCAACCAAGCTAACGTTGCGTGATTTAGGAGGAACATGAAAAATAGTTTAGATAGTAAATTACTACTACAGGTTTTTGAGAAAATTCGTCAGCATGGAGAGCAGTATGACGATGCTTATCATCTAAATGGCATCAAAGCGTTTACTGATTTTGATGGTTATACGCTTTATATAGAAGACGCATTAGTAAAGCTCAGCTATGGTTTTCATAACCAATACCACTTTGACTATGAAAAGCAGAGCGAATTTGACTCCTTTGAGAAGAAGTTACGAAGTATCGACAAAGAGTACTGAAAAAGATCTAAAAAAACATGGTTTGGGTCTGCTGATAGGGGCCATCACATTTTCTGATTGTTAGGATAGTTACCAAGGTAGCGTGTAATAGTTATACGTAAAGTGTAGTTGAGCGTAAGTAGTTAAACTTGCGTGCTTTATTCGCATGCCATGACGTTGTAGAATGGTGAAAAACATGTCAATGAGTGCATTGTGGATAAGCCTGAAACTAATAATACAGATCATACAGTAACCGTTGATGAAAACCCTGAAAAGCCTGCAATGAATAATTTAGTTGCCGGTGATGTAGTAATGGAAAAGAAACCCAAGCAGGCGAAGCCATACAAGCCGGTTAAAACGGTTATGGCACCGCCATTTACTGTGGCCTTCTTCCACCCAAGGTATTGGGGCGTGTGGTTTGGCGCTAGCTTATTGTATGTGATCACTTGGCTACCTTTACCTGTGATTAAGTTGTTAGCGAGAGTCGTTGCTAAAGTCATTGCTGTCCTCGTTCCCAAACGCATTCAAATAGCCCGCAAAAACCTTGAACTGTGTTACCCACAGTGGTCCGCAAACAAACGTGAAAAAGTGTTAAAAGACAATGTATTTCGCACCGCAATGGGTTTGTTTGAAACCGGTATGGGTTGGTGGTGGCCAGAGTGGCGAGTGCGTCGAATTGCTGAAGTTGAAGGTCTTGATAATGCCCTAAAAGTAATTGAGTCAGGAAAGGGAGTTTTCGGCTTAACGTTACATAACGTAAATTTGGAAATAGGCTGTCGAATTATCGGTTATGCTTACCCCTGTATCGCTTTTTATCGCAAGCATAACAATCCGTTAATTAATTATATGCAGTACCATGGTCGGAACCGTTCAAACAAGTACATGATTGATAAACGCAATGCTAAAGCATTAATTCAAGCCATGAACGAGAATGAGTTTTGCTTATATTTTCCGGATCAAGACTATGGCAAAAGCACAAGCATTTTTGTTCCTTTTGGTGGAGTTGCGCGCACTGCAACAACGACCGCCACACTGATGTTTGCCAACAGGGCGAGCTGCGTGCCACTAATGGTTGTGTCGCAATATAGTAAAAAAGGCTACAAAGTAAAAATTGGTACACCAATTGATTATTTAGCCGATAAAGATCAAGAGGTAGCATTAACCAAGCTCAATGAAGATGTGCTAAGTGTTGTTAATGAGCAACCAGACAGTTACTTATGGATGCACAAGCGCTTTAAAACTCGGCCTGAAGATCAGCCAGAGTCTTTGTATAAGTAGCTCAACGAAAGTAAATACGTGAATGAGATAAGCTAGACGATCGCATACTAGCTTTGTTTAGAGGTACAAATAATGTCGAATAAAAAAGCTCCTACGTTTTGGCTAAAACACGCGGTACTAGCCGTCATTGTTTTGGTAGGAGCTGTATATGTTCTGCTATATAAGTCTGATGGGACTGAAACCTCTATTCAGTCAAGTGCGCCAGCTAGCGGCGGGAAAAATAATATTGAAGAAAATCTTGCTCGTTTCTACGAAGAATTTCGTTTCTCATCCAAAGACCCAATAAAAGAACAGTATGGTGATTTCGTAGTGGCTCTGGAGGTACCAAAAGCAAGCCAAACTGAGCAGTTGGTTTCTATCGTTAGTGTCGACCAGCCCCCTGAACAAAACTGGGAAGGTGTCTACAAGTTTCGAAGTTTTGCTGAAGGAACTACGATTAGAACGGAAGCCATGAAATACGCAGAGCAAGAGGGGGTGCAGTTAATCTGGGACCTCAATCAAGATTTCATTATTCGCCATCGTTTTTTAACCGAAAATAGTCTTCTGGGAACT
>JBLIKA010000151.1:0-6020 GCA_047637355.1 Glaciecola sp.
AGAATTGGCTGAGTTGATGGCAGATAAGGCTGGATTACGAGAGTATTTATCAGTCTCCCAAATTGTTGATATTGTTGAAAAGTATCCAGCAAAGATAACATCGCAAGCATTAGTAAACGCGCTCAGACCTATAGTGCCAAGACTCTATTCGATAGCATCAAGCCAAGCAGAAGTTGAAGACGAAGTGCATTTAACCGTTGCTCATATTGAATACGAAGCTAACGGTTTTACTCATCAAGGCGGTGCATCAGGATTCCTATCGACTCGTTTGGAAGAGGGCGATAACCTGAACGTTTATGTTGAAAATAATGATAACTTTAGATTGCCTGCTGACTCGAATATCCCAATTATTATGATTGGTCCAGGCACCGGTATCGCTCCATTTAGAGCTTTCATGCAAGAAAGAGATTCAACAGAAGCTGAAGGTAAAAATTGGTTGTTTTTTGGTAACCCTAATTTCACTCAAGATTTTCTTTATCAAACTGAATGGCAGGGCTACTTGAAATCAGGTTTGTTAAGCAAAATTAGTTTAGCGTTCTCGCGTGACCAAGCAAACAAAGTTTATGTGCAAGACAGATTAAAAGAAAACGGCAAAGAAGTATTTGAGTGGCTAGAGCAAGGCGCACATTTTTACATTTGTGGCGACGCCTTAAGAATGGCGAAAGATGTTGAAACAACATTATTGGCATTAGTTGCTGAACATGGCAATAAAACTGAGGCACAAGCAAAAGAATACGTAACCAACTTACGCAAATCAAAACGTTATCAGAAGGATGTTTACTAATGAGTGATGACAACAAGTTCAAGGTTGAAGGTAAGCTTTCTGATAACGAACGATTGAAAGGTCAGAGTAGCTTACTACGTGGCACGATTTCCGATGATTTAATAGATGACGTGACCGGCGGTTTCACTGCAGATAACTTCCAACTAATACGTTTTCATGGAATGTATCAACAAGATGACCGTGATATTCGTGCGGAACGAATGAAGCAAAAATTGGAGCCTCTGCATAATGTGATGCTGCGAGCTAGACTTCCCGGTGGTGTTATTCAGCCTCACCAATGGCTAGTTATTGATAAGTTTGCGGCCGACTACACGATTTACGGCAGCATTCGCTTAACAACGCGTCAAACTTTTCAGTTTCATGGCGTGCTAAAGCCAAATATGAAGTTGATGCACCAAACATTACACAAAGCCGGAATCGACTCCATTGCAACTGCGGGTGATGTCAATCGTAACGTGCTGTGCACATCGAACCCAATTGAATCGCGAGTGCATAAACAAGCTTGGGATTGGGCAACCAAAATCAGTGAGCATTTATTACCGAAGACTAATGCTTACGCTGAAATTTGGTTAAATGGCGAAAAAGTGGAGTCTACGCAAGAAGACGAACCTATTTTAGGTAAAAATTATTTACCGCGTAAATTTAAAACAACCGTTGTAATACCGCCGCAAAATGATGTTGACGTGCACGCTAACGATTTGAACTTTGTTGCGATAGCAGAAGATGGCGAACTGATTGGTTTTAATGTGCTTGTTGGTGGTGGTTTAGCGATGACCCATGGCGACCACACTACGTTCCCACGTAAAGCAGATGATTTTGGTTTTATATCGTTGGATAAAACATTAGATGTTGCTGAAGCGGTGTTATCAACTCAGCGCGATTGGGGAAATCGAGTTAATCGTAAAAACGCGAAAACTAAATATACGCTGGAACGTGTGGGTGTTGAAAACTTTAAAGCGGAAGTCGAAAGTAGAGCTGACGTGAAATTTGGATCAAGCAGAGCTTATGAGTTCACCAGTCGTGGCGATCGTTTCGGTTGGGTTGAAGGTATCGATGGCAAGCATCACCTAAGCTTATTTATTGAAAATGGGCGAATCAAAGATCACCTAGGTAAAACATTAAAGACAGGCTGCGCAGAAATCGCGAAAATACATAAAGGCGATTTCAGAATGACGGCTAATCAAAACTTAATTATTGCTGGTGTAGCCGAAGAAGATAAAGCCGCAATCGAGGCATTAGCCGTTGAGCATGGTTTGATGGAGGCCGGAGTATCTAACCAACGCAAAGACTCAATGGCTTGTGTTTCCTTGCCGACTTGTCCACTTGCAATGGCTGAGGCTGAACGTTATTTGCCTGCCGCGGTTACCGAAATTGAAGGCTTACTTGCAAAGCATGATATGCAAGATGAAAGTATTATTTATAGAGTAACAGGTTGTCCGAATGGCTGCGGTCGCTCAATGTTGGCTGAAGTTGGTTTAATAGGCAAAGGACCTGGTAAATATAACTTCTATATTGGAGGGGATCGTCAAGGCACAAGAATTCCCCGTATGTTCAAAGAAAATATTACCGATACTGACATTATGAGCCATCTAGACGAATTGATTGGCCGCTGGTCTAAAGAGCGAAATACTAGTGAATCGTTTGGCGATTATGTAATTAGGGCTGGTATTATCGCACCTGTTTTAGACTCTCCTAGGGACTTTTATGAGTAACTTGGCACATAACCTAAGGTCTGGAGAAGTACTTGATTTTAATGTCGAGGCCGAGCATCTCGCTAACGTAAACCAAACGCTTGAGGCAATGCCTGTAAGAAAACGAGTAGAGTGGGCGTTAGATAATTTACCCAGTAATTATATGGTGTCTTCTAGTTTTGGAGCTCAATCAGCTGTGATGCTGCACTTACTCAACGAAGTTGCGCCAGGTACGCCTGTCGTGCTCACTGACACCGGTTATCTATTTCCTGAAACCTATCAATTCATTGATGAAATGACGAAGCGGCTAAATCTCAATTTGCACGTATTTTCAGCTAAGCTAAGTTCGGGCTGGCAAGAAGCTCGACATGGAAAACTTTGGGAACAGGGCCTCGAAGGTATTGAAACATATAATAAATTGAATAAAGTCGAACCAATGAAGCGTGCAATTGACGAGTTAGAGATCAAAACTTGGTTTGCGGGCTTGCGAAGGGATCAATCTGATTTACGTGGGAAACTGAAAGTGCTGCAAAAGCAAAGCCAGCAATTTAAATTTCACCCAATACTTGATCAATCAAACAAGCAATTGCACGAATACCTGAAAGCTAATCAATTACCCTATCACCCTCTATGGGAAAAAGGATTTGTATCTATTGGTGATTGGCATACTACAGTAGCATTAACCGATGGTATGGCGGCGCAGGATACGCGGTTTCACGGCTTAAAAAGAGAATGTGGTTTACATGAATTTGGTGATGGAGACGGTATCTAAGAAACCCGACCTTCAAAAAGGATGTAAATTTAACATCCGTACCTGATGATATATCTGAAGTCAGCACTTGTTGCTGGTTTTTTATGCGGAAATTTACTGATTTCACTTGCTGATAACCGATGTGACTTCAATATTACTCGGCTAAAAGTTATTCATAAAGTTGTCGCTGATAATACCTAAAAGCATTTTTTAATTTTTAGGTTATTCTCAACGCTGCGATTTCGTTGTTTATTTATTGTGTTAAATGTTTAATTAACCGCCAAAAAAGCCAGTATTTCACGGTTTTGTCGTATAACTGTAATATAACTGTAATATTTGTATGATTTTTCTTGAGTTTTAGGTTATCAATGCATATACTATCTTTACTGTTAATTCACCGAGAACTGATATGAAGTATTTAAAAGTCATCATGTTAATAACAGTTTCTGCTATCGCAATGTCTGCGAATGCAAAGTCCGGTGAAGCTAAGTTGTTCAATTGCATGGATAAGTCTACATTCGAAGTAAACAGCGAATGTATGAGTAAACAAATAGCATCAAATTTAGTCTTCAAACGAGCTCAAGAAGCTGTATTTCAACAAGCCAGCGATGTAAGTGATAGAGCGATAGCTACTATGACTTTCAATCCTAAAACAATGTCGATCGATGTTGTGGCTCATAGAGATGCTTATTTAGCGAAAAACTAAAAACGTATCTTAGTATACAGAAAGCCTCCCACATGGAGGCTTTTTTGTGTCTGTATTTTACCTCAGAAAAAATGCAGTTGGATATCATCCTTGTTTCTAATTTAAAAGTGTAGTTGATAAAAAGATAAAGAAGGATGAATAAAGTCCTCCTTTATCAGATTGAAACGGCTAGTTCATTTTCGGTTCAAAGGTGCTGCCAGCGAGGAATGTCCACGTCTTACCATCTCTAGTCAACACTTCTGAAATACGTGTAACTGAACGCGTGCGTTTACCCTCAGAATCAGTGGTGACCGTCGTGGAATAGTAGTTAACGACAGCGGTATCGCCTGCAACGGTGATCGATGCCGGTGAATTTTCGTAAATCAATGTGCTGCTGCTTTCATCACTGTATCTAGACCATTTAATAGTCGAGTCTTTGTAGGATGGACCACCACTACTAGCACCCCACGAAACGTAGCTGTCATGTATATAATCTTTTGGCCAATTTCCGTTTTCTGCGGCGTCATCGACCCAACTTTTCTGCACAATATCCCAAACCTCCATTTGCGATTTAGTCCAACTTGGCTGTTGTGCTTGTGCCGAAAAAGCAAAAACAAAAAGAGCCACAAAACATAGTCTGATTAGTCTCATAATTTAAATCCTTTAATTATAAGCTATGCAAAAATTATTTTTTACATAGCTTATAATATATTAGCGCAAAAAATAAACAAAAGGCGAATATAAATTGTACAGAGTGAGTCAGGGAAATTGAATGTAAACGACAATATCTATCTCTCGCTCCATCGAAAACGGTCGAACCAGTGTTATAAATTATCTTAGCTTAGTCCGCTGTCCATGTCCTCAAAGGTATTCAATATCCCGCTTAACTCAAATGACTCAAATGAAAACATCAGCATATATTTGGGTAGCATCAGCACAATGATAGAAGGCGTTTCGGATCTTAAGTCATCAGGTAGGAGCGGTCGCTCAGTTTAGAAAATGTACTTACACTGAAACACGATAGCGCACAATAACAAGCTCTGTATGAATCATGTTACTTGTTGATTAACGATTAGGTGAGTGAGGAATTGTGTCGAACATGGATGATTAGGGTTGGATAAGTACCTGTTGTTACTATGCGTTCGTAGCAACAATAGTGATTTTTGAGCTTTTTTCTTTAGCTTTTTATTCTACATGGATTTATGAAAAAAAATGGACGTGATAACTATGAATTTATAGTAAGCAAAGAAAAAATTGTGAGAATTATCATCGAATAGAGGACAAGCTATTGAATGACAATGTTTTGTTGTTATTATGAAATCTTAACAATAAGCGTTATGTGCAAATGTCACTTTGGCATTCGTAATTATTATTCAAAATAAGGATATACTTTGAAGAAATTAATTTTACTCTTACCTATGCTATCTCTTAGTTGTTTTGCTAAAGAAAATAGTCAAACTGAAAATTATTCTGTCGGCATTGGCATGGGTGCTATGTATAGTGGTATAGGCGCAAACATCGCACTAGTTTCAAAAAACGATTTCAAATATATTTCAGCTGGTTGTACCGAATATAGCTCCGCTTATGGCTCTGAATGTGGTTTTGGTATCGGTTGGGTGACAACAGACTTATTTGACTTTGAAACAAATAATCATGGTTTTGGTATTTATGCGGGCATGTTGGGTACGGAGAGGTATGCTACCTTAGAAAATAATCAATATTCATTCGATGAACATGATTACTATGGTGCGGGCGTAAGTTATACCTACTTTGTTAATGGTATAAATGAATCGGGGGTCACTTTTGGTATTTCCTTTCATGCTACCAATGCAGACTACGAAGGTAAAGGTGGCGGGTTCTTTCAATTAGGTTACCAGTTTTAGCACATAACTATAAGCAATTAAACAGGGACAAAAAACAGTAGGCTTTTGTCTCTTCGTTGCCATTTTAGCCTACTATTTTATTGCCAGTTAATTGGGCGTTATATGCCATGGGACATTATGTGAAAATTGTTTTATTTTCTGTTATCGGGGTCGTAGCAACTATAATTGCCATTTATTACGGTAGCTTTTACATTATGCCGAGTGTGACTGTTATCAATCACTCAGG
>JBLIKA010000152.1:0-5978 GCA_047637355.1 Glaciecola sp.
GTTCCATTTGTTCAACTAAACGAGCCGCTCGGTTATATCCAATTCTAAACTTGCGTTGTACACTTGATACCGAAGCGCGGCGTGTTTGGGTAATGAACGCAACCGCTTCATCATAAAAAGCATCGTTCTCTTGCTCATCGCCATCAACGTTTTCACCTGGTAACAATATCTCCGAGGTCGCTTCCCCATTTAGGATTTCATCAATGTACTGAGGTGCACCCCTTCGCTTCCAATCTGCAACCACAGCATGAACTTCATGGTCATCAACAAATGCGCCATGAACACGAGTTGTTATACTGGTACCAGGCGGATTATATAGCATATCACCCGCCCCTAACAATGATTCAGCACCACCTTGATCCAGTATAGTTCGTGAGTCAATTTTGCTAGACACTTGGAATGCAATTCGGGTAGGAATATTGGCTTTGATTAAACCAGTAATAACATCAACCGATGGTCTTTGAGTGGCTAAAATTAAGTGAATACCAGCAGCACGGGCCTTTTGGGCAATCCTTGCTATTAACTCTTCAACCTTTTTGCCAACAATCATCATCATATCAGCAAACTCATCGACTATGACCACAATACTTGGCAGCTTATTAAGTTCTGGAGCGGTTTCATCCATACTATCTTCCGACTTCCATAGCGGATCGAGTATAGGTTGGCCATCATCTTTAGCATCTTTGATTTTTTTGTTGTAGCCCTTTAGATTCCTAACACCCAATGCCGACATTAAACGGTAACGACGTTCCATTTCACCTACACACCAACGCAGTGCATTGGATGCTTGTTTCATATCAGTCACTACTTCAGTTAGTAAATGCGGAATACCCTCGTAAACCGAAAGTTCGAGCATTTTCGGATCTATCATAATCAATCGAACATCTTCAGGCGTCGATTTATACAGCAAACTTAGTATCATTACGTTTACGCCAACCGACTTACCTGAACCGGTCGTACCAGCAACGAGTAAATGTGGCATTTTACCTAAATCAACTACCACTGGTTTTCCTGAAATATCCGCTCCCAACACAATTGTTAGGGGAGATTCGCTAGCTTGAAAGGCTTTCGTTTCGATAACTTCACTTAAGCGAACCATTTCACGATGCTTATTTGGAAGCTCTAAGCCAATAACAGACTTACCTGGAATAACTTCGACCACGCGAACTGAAATAGCTGACATTGCTCTAGCGAGGTCTTTCGCTAATGTCGTGATCTTACTCACTTTCACGCCAGGGGCCAAATCCAGCTCAAATCGAGTGATCACAGGGCCTGGTAAAACGTCAACGACATTTGCTATAATATTGAAATCTGCCAATTTTGATTCCAGTAATCTGGACACTTGATCTAATTCTTCTTGGGTGATTGGATTTTCATGTTTATCCGCTCTTTCTAATAAATCAAATGACGGCATGAGTGCTTTTTGCGATGGTGTTACAGCGGAATCCTGACTTGCTGGCTTTATACTTTGTTCAGCGCGAAGTCCACCCTGCCCCGCACTTTTAGACGCTCGAACAACTTTAATTCGTTGTCGTTCAGCGGCAGGTGTCGACTGATGTTCATCATCATCTACTGCGTTATACACATACTTATTCGCAGACTCGGTATTTTCGTCCTCTGTCATAAACACAACGTCTGGAATATGAAATTTAGGTTCTGCCTTATTCAATGGGTTTGAATCAGTCTTTGTATCAGAATGAGTTGTCCGCGCGGTCGTCGCTTTACTTACTTCGGGCTCCGGTTCGGCGCGTAAACTGGTTATATTTAACTCTGAGCTTTCGGTATTTATCGGTTTAGGTAATACATTCTCATTTTTATTAGCAAAAGAAGGCAAAGACAGTGCACTTATCTTTTGCGGCAATGAGTATAAATCCCTCGCTCTGCTGATAGTGAAAGAGCCAATACCATCAATGATACTTAACCAAGAAATACCGGTTGCTAAAGTAAAGCCGGTGCAGAAGAAACAAATGAGGAGTAATACAGTGCCTACAAAACTAAAATGGGGAATCAGTGCAGTACTAATAATATCACCCATCGCGCCGCCGGCTGATACGCTATAGAAATCGTCGAAATTGATGCTTGCGATACCCGTAAAACCAAAGACTACTAGCAAAGCGCCCACCATACGCAAGCTAATAGTGAGATAATCGAGTTTGGACACACTCTTTATATGTAGAAAAATAAACCAACCACAAAACGCCAGTGCGAAAGGTAAAACGTAAGCTGTTATACCAAACGTAAATAAAAGAATATCAGCAGCCCATGCTCCCATCGAGCCCATCAGGTTTTGAATTTCGTTATGTAATCCAGCCTGAGACCAACCAGGGTCACTAGGATGAAATGAAGCCAATGCTATGAGTAAGAAAAATGCAGTCGCACATGACAACATCATGCCTACTTCCATTAATCGCTGTGTTCCGGATAATCGCGCCATATCCCTACAAATCTTTTCTTTATAATTCTTATTAAATTAGAATTAGCGACATATCAACTAATCCCTGTTGGTTTTACAGAATATCATAATCCAAACAACTGAATACAGACTGATTGTTATTTATCGTTAATTTTTATTCTATTAGTATGTTTTACTTCTTCCATTACCACATATGTTCGTGATTCTCTTACACCAGGGAGGCGCAATAAAGTATCTCCCAACAGTTTCCGATAACTAGACATGTCAGCGACTCTTGCTTTCAATAGAAAATCAAAATTTCCTGACACCAAGTGACATTCTTGAATATCGTCCAAATTTTGCACGGCCGCAGAAAAATCTGCAAAGATATCTACCGATGTTTTTGATAATGTAATTTCCACAAAAACTAACATTGCGGCACCCAGCATTGCGGGGTTTACGTTTGCAGTATAACCGGTTATATAACCCTGCTGTTCAAGTCTTTTAACTCTTTCTAAACAAGGACTAGGACTTAGACCAACGCTTTTAGCTAACACTACATTGGAAATTTTTCCGTCTAGTTGCAGCGCGGTGAGTATTTTTCGGTCTATTCTATCAATATGTTTGGGCGTCTTAACTAGCATTTAATTTCATTAATTATGAATTAGTCAGTACATTATACTGCATTTGTAAAATCTTCGATATTTATATTTATCCGAAATGCAGTAGACTGCACACAATTAATTAACATTTAAGGTCTAAGAATGATTGTTGGTGTACCAAAGGAAATAAAGAATCATGAATATCGTGTTGGTCTTACTCCAGCCGCCGTTCAGGAATTTGTTAATTGTGGCCATGAAGTACTCGTGCAGACAAATGCCGGTACGTCAATTGGGTTTACTGATGAGCTTTATACAAATGCAGGCGCATTAATTATTGCGACACCTGAAGAAATATTCGCTAAAGCGGATATGATAGTTAAGGTGAAAGAGCCACAACCAAACGAATGTAGAATGCTTCGTGAAGGGCAAACGTTATACACCTACTTGCACCTCGCTCCAGATCCAGTTCAAACACAACTGTTAGTTGAATCAGGTGCAACTTGTATTGCTTATGAGACCGTTACAGATAATCGCGGAACACTTCCTCTTTTAGCGCCGATGAGCGAAGTTGCAGGTCGCATGTCAATTCAAGCTGGTGCGCATTATCTCGAAAAAGCACATGGCGGAAGCGGCACCCTATTGGGCGGCGTTCCTGGTGTTGCACCAGGGAAAGTCCTCATTATTGGCGGTGGTGTTGTTGGTTTGAATGCAGCTAAAATGGCTATGGGTCTTGGTGCTGATGTCACCATCCTTGACCGTTCTTTAAACCGTTTACGAGAGCTAGATGATATTTTTGAAGGTCGCTTAGCCACTGTATTTTCAACATCTGAAGCAATCGAATATCACTCTTCACGTGCTGATTTAGTTATTGGTGCTGTTTTAGTACCTGGCGCTGCCGCACCCAAGCTGTTGAATCGTCAACATATTAAAAATATGAAACCAGGTTCGGTAGTGGTCGATGTTGCTATTGATCAAGGCGGTTGTTTTGAAACATCTAAAGCAACAACACATCAAGACCCTGTATATATAATTGACGATGTTGTTCATTACTGTGTTGCGAACATGCCTGGTGGCGTCGCTCGCACATCAACAATGGCTCTGAATAACGCAACACTGCCATTTGGTTTAGCATTAGCAAACAAGGGCCCTAAGCAAGCAATGCTTGATGACGTGCATTTGTTAAATGGATTGAATGTGCACAAAGGCATCGTGACATACAAGGCAGTAGTTGAAGCACTAGGTGACAAATTTGGATTAACATATATGCCCGCTACAGAAGCGTTAAATAGTTAATCTTCGCTATGATAAATGAAAAAAGGAGCGTATTTGAGCTCCTTTTTATATTTCTACTAGAATGTAAGCTGATTAATCCGGATTTCTAGTGAGCTCAATTACCAATTATGACTGTTGACCTTTAATAAGAGGCAGAGAAATTCATTTATCGAACCATTGCCGTTAAGCTTATTAAACAAGATACCTTACGCAAACGACACTAGTTAACTAAATGACAAATTGAAGTGTTGATTTCGTTTAAAGTAATTAGTGGATCAGAAGCTTGGGTAATGGGGCGACCTATTACAAGATAATTAACACCACTCTCAATAGCACTAACAGGTGTTGCAACTCTCACTTGGTCACCCGAGCTTGAACCCAGCGGTCTGATACCGGGGGTAACAAGTAAAAAATTATCATTAACTAATTGTCTTAATTCGATCGCTTCTTGCGCAGAACAGACAACACCATCCAAACCACACTCTTGGGTTAGCAGAGCTAGGCGTTTCACCTGCTCATTAATTTTTCTGCTGCCTAACACCGAATCTAATTGGCTTTGGTCCATACTAGTTAGCACCGTTACCGCAGTTAACAGAGGTCTATCTTCCCCTGTTTCCTTCAGTGCTTGCATAGCTGCCTTCATCATTTCAGGACCACCACTAGCGTGTACATTTACCATCCACACACCAAGCGAAGCTGCTGCTTTAATAGCTTTAGCTACCGTATTAGGGATATCGTGAAACTTTAAATCCAAGAAAACATCAAAACCCAATGTCACGACACTTCTAACCCAATCAGGTCCAAAATAAGTGAACATTTCTTTACCAATTTTCAGACGACAAGCGCTTGGATCAAGCTTTGAGATAAACTCATTAGCTACATTTAAATCATCAAAATCAAGTGCGACAATCACTTTAGGATCAGGCGAAGTAGAAATCATATTAATATTATTCTCCGTCTAGGCCTTTAATAGGTTTGACACTAGACCATGTTTTACACGCAGGACAAAGCCAATGCAATTGACGACCAGAAAAACCGCAACTATTGCATCTATATTTAGGACGTTGACCTATTTGCTTATCGAGCAGTGACTGTAAGTGACTTAAACTCTCCTGTGCCTTTTTAGCATCACTGAAGTTGTCTTGATAAAGCTTTAATAAGGTCTTAAATCCGCGCATAGTTGGGTGTTTTTGTAACTGCGCTACAAGGATGTCAATGGCATGTTGATTATCACCGTTGCGAGCAATAATATTAACTTTAGCAATATAAGAGGAAGCACATTTTTGCCAATATGGTTCTAAAAGCCGCTCTAGTTGATCCCAGCCGTCTGTTTTACTTGCCCACTCTTCTAATAATGGGATGCCCTCACTCAACCAATCCAGATCGCGCTTCGGGATTTCGGATAAATACGAATAAGCTTCTTTATAATTTTCCGACGCTAGTGCAAGTTTACCTAAGTCTAACCATGCCCTTACTTGGCTACCGTCTATCATAATTGCTTTTTTTAATAGTGAAGTAGCTTCATCTCTCTTATTTTCTTCAAGCAACGATTTAGCCTGCTCGCAATAAAAATGTGAGAGTAAAACATATAAATGCTTATCGTTTGGTGTTATCTGAATGCTTGCGCTGGCTAAATCTATCGCCTTGTTCCACTCTTTGGTCACTTGATAAATATTAAAAAGCTTTTGCTGTGCTATATCGAAGTGTTGAGT
>JBLIKA010000153.1:0-5945 GCA_047637355.1 Glaciecola sp.
AACCGTATGTTATTTTTGACTTAAACAATAAATTACTGCAATTGGCTTGAAATAATTAAAAACTTGATTCGCTTATTTGGCATAATGCAATACGAAATCTGAATTGTCTCCCCACATCGGAAAAAATAAAAATTAATGTCTGAAATTGAGTCCTTTTTCTCGAATCCTGGTCCGTTGGCTGAAGTTATCTCCGGATTTACCCCTAGAGAAGCGCAAACAAAAATGGCTAAAGCTGTCGCCACGGCAATCAAAGAGCGAGGTTCTTTGATTGTTGAAGCAGGCACTGGAACCGGCAAAACCTTTGCTTATTTGGCGCCAGCACTGCTGTCCAAGAAAAGGTTTATTGTGTCAACGGGAACAAAAAATTTACAAGAGCAACTATTTCATCGTGACTTACCCACAGTAAAAAAAGCCATAGATAAAACTAGAAAAACAGCACTATTGAAGGGACGTGCTAATTATCTTTGTTTACACCGCCTTTCGCAGCATGGTGGTGGCAACGTGTTGCTTGAAAAAGAAGTGCTTAACGAATTTAGTTTAGTGAGAAAGTGGGCGAGTACGACCTCAACAGGTGATATTGGAGAACTAAAAAGCATTAAAGAAGATGCTAAAGTGCTGCCAATAGTGACGTCTACAGTGGATAATTGTTTAGGAAAAGACTGCCCGAGTTACGAAGACTGCTATTTGGTAAAAGCGAGAAGAAATGCGATGGAAGCAGATGTAATTGTTGTTAACCATCATTTGTTTTTTGCAGATTTAGCACTAAAAGATACCGGTTTCGGTGAGCTAATCCCGGATGTTGACGTCGTTATTTTTGATGAAGCACACCAAGTGCCCGATATAGCGAGTGAATACTTCGGCGAAAACTTTTCGAGTAGACAAGTTCAGGATTTGACCAAGGATATTATCGCGATAACAAGGTCGGTGTTAAAAGATGCAGATCAGTTGGGTAAGATTGCAGAAAAGTGCCAAATGCATATGGCCGATTTACGTTTGTTATTTCCGCTTAATCCTAGCCGTGGTAATTGGGCCAAAAAGCTCGAACAAACGGATATTACTAACCAAATAGCTATTATTAAACAAAGCCTTGAACAACTATCTTCAATTGCTAACATTCAACAGGGCCGTGACAAAGATCTCGACATGATGATTGAACGTGTAACCGAATTTAGCCAGTGTTTAAGCCATGTAACTGATATTCAACGCACAGGTGTGAGTTTGTGGTACGAAACGACCCCAAGACAAATTGTTTTGCACCTTACCCCGCTAAGTATAGCTGATAAATTTTCAGCGATAATGGAAGCGCAAAATGCCGCTTGGATATTTACATCTGCAACGCTAATGGTGGACGACAACTTTGATCATTACCGAAATCATATGGGCCTCTACAATGCAAAAACCTTATCATTAGGCAGTCCTTTTGATTATCAAAATCAGGCGATGTTATGTATTCCACGCTTTTTACCTGAACCGAATGATAGAGCAATTAGGTACAATTTAGTGGATATCGCTTGCCGTCTAATTGATGCGAGCAAAGGCAGAGCATTTATTCTATTTACGAGCCATGCAATGATGCGTGAAGTGGCTGAGCTTGTGCAAGAAAAGATAGATAACCCAGTATTAGTTCAAGGTAGCACAACCAAACAAGCGCTATTAGACGAATATCTTAAAAACCAAAATGCAGTTTTGTTTGGGACCGGAGCATTCTGGGAAGGTGTTGATGTTAAAGGTAATGATTTGCTCTGTGTTATGATTGATAAGTTACCTTTTGCATCGCCCGA
Source organism: Glaciecola sp. (assembly GCA_047637355.1). Lineage (GTDB taxonomy): Bacteria > Pseudomonadota > Gammaproteobacteria > Enterobacterales > Alteromonadaceae > Glaciecola. Next base: position 1,782 of record JBLIKA010000153.1, read on the forward strand.
TGATCCCCTATTGCAAGCGCGCATAGAGGATTGCAATAAGCAAGGAGGTAATGCCTTTGCGCAGATCCAAATTCCACAAGCGGTGATTACATTAAAGCAAGGCGCTGGGCGTCTTATTCGTGATGAGACCGATAAAGGAGTATTGGTTATTTGCGATAACCGATTAGTGACAAAACAATATGGCCAAACGTTTATTGCGAGTTTGCCAAATATGAAGCGAACTCGAAGTTTGGATGCGGTTGCCGCCTTTTTAAATAAGATTGAATAATGAAAATATTAGCGATAGATACCGCGACCGAAGCATGTTCGGTGGCATTGTTAAATGACGATATAACTGACATGATTTTTGAAATTTGTCCGCAACAGCACAGCCAACGTATACTGCCAATGATAGATGAATTGCTAACCAAACATGGCATTAAAATTGGTGATTTAGATGCACTAGCGTATGGCAGAGGACCAGGCAGTTTTACTGGAGTACGAATTGCAACTGGAGTTGTGCAAGGCTTAGCACTCGGTTCAGGCTTACCCGTCATAGAGGTTTCTACACTCGCAGCAATGGCTCAGCAAAATTATATGCAGCATGGTCACCTGATCACAAAAGTGTTGATAGATGCCAGAATGCAGGAAGTGTATTTCGGGCACTTTGAGGTTCAACAGGGTGTTGCTGGAGGCATTGTCAAAGAGCGCCAAAGTGAAGCCGTTTTGACGCCAGCAGAGGCTGTTGCAAAATTCGCAGAAATTAGCGATGATAATACAGCCTATGGAAGAGCAGGAACAGGTTGGGATGCACACAGCGAAGCGTTTTTAACACTGCAAAACGGCGTTCCGATTAACGTACTTTACCCTTCTGCAGAATATATTCTGCCGATTGCCGAACAAGCATTTAAAGATGGGAAAACAATTGGTGTTGATGATGTCACACCTATTTATTTACGTGACAAAGTAACTTGGAAAAAGTTGCCTGGTAAAGAATAATCTGACGCTACTTATATAACTACGGCGTTAATGGGAGAGTAAATGGATACCGCAAATATCAAGAGTAGTAGTGCAATTTTTATTGCGAAGGACTCTATTGACAATGCATCCCAAACTCCGATTATTAAACGTGCTCTGCTTGAGCAAGTCAGTGACCCTGAGCAGAAAGGTGTTGTAAAAGCTGAACAACAGAGGTTAGTTGCAGGTAATGAGGAGGTATTCCAAAGAGCGGAATCTTTCAAACAGTCAACTAACTATGACGACAATCCTAACTTGCGCATTCGCCAAGAGTTAGCAATTTATAAGTCAATAGAAACGCAAGAGAAGAGAGATGATATTACACAGCTTTTAGGCGTTGATATTTACGCCTGAAGGACAAAAAAGAACTAAATGTTTACACCCCTAATGACCTGATTATGCATGGCAAAAGAGAGGACACTTAGTTAATGAATAAAGGTGATATCATGAAGCAATCTATTTAGCTTTGTGTTCGTATAAAATAATAATAAAACGAAAGAAAAGAGCAAAACCCGAGATGATTTAGTTTTGAGTAGTTTCAGATTATCTCCTAGAACCGAGTTAGGAAACAATTTTATTAAGTTAGTCAACTAATGTTAATAAAATCCTTCAATAGGAGATATAAAAAACATATTTTAGGTGAAAGTAACCACTCAATCGTATATCAACGATAATTTTGGAGTAAATCTATGCATTCATTGTTTAAAACATCTGTCGCAGCGCTTACCTTATTGGTAGGTGGGTGCACTATCGTGCCCGATCAAATAAAAGTATCGGACAACGAAAATTTAATTCCATTTGAGAGTATCATTAGCGGTAATGAAACGGGGCAGGGTGCAAAGGCACGTTGGGGCGGTGAAATCGTTAATGTTGAGAACAAAGAGGAGTATTCAGAGGTAGAAATCTTACAATATCCCAGTAATCCTTATGGCAAGCCGCGGACCAACTTAGATAGCGCTGGACGATTTAAAGTACAAGTAGCAGGTTTTATTGATCCACTTGTATTCGAGAAAGGCCGTTTAATTACTTTTTTAGGTGAGTTAGGAGAGCCTTCAGAGGGCATTATTGGGGAGCAAACTTATATCTACCCGGTCTTATTAGCTAGCGGTTATTATATGTGGAAAGAGACTGAAGAATACCGCATGTCGGGATTCTATTATTCTGATTTATCACCCTATTGGGGGATGGGCATACGACGAGATCACTGGAGACCTTATGGCTTTTTCCATACTAGAGCGACAATCAGAGTGCAAACGAATAAAAGTAGGTCAGGCACGACTGGTGTGAAGAACCGTGTAAGGTCAGGCGAAAGCGATAGATTAAAAAGTAAGACGCAAGAGCATCCCAAATAAATAGGTTCGAGTACTCACTTTGTGGACTTGTAATCACAATAGTTATAAAGCGGCAATTGCCGCTTTTGTTTTATTAGCCAATTTTAATTTTACGTAATGGGAAGATTCCTATAAATGAGCAGCACTGAACTGGTTTTCACGATCCCAAACCGCAAGATTGCAGCATTGAGTAATGGTCAAACTGACAAGCCTTTATTATTAATGGTGCATGGTTGGTTAGATAACGCTGCTAGTTTTACTAAGCTAATTGAGCTACTCGATGATTTCCATGTTATTGCGATAGATTTACCTGGGCACGGAAAGTCATCCCATCGAAGTGCAGATGCGCACTATCACCTATTGGATTATGTACATGACTTACATTGTTTAGTGCATGCTCAAGGATGGACTCAATTCTCAATTGCTGGTCACTCATTAGGAGGCATCATATCAAGCATGTATTGTGCTGTTTTTCCCGAATTTGTGCGGAGATTTGTCTGTATTGAGTCGGCGGGGCCGCTTACAGAGCCTGAGTCGACCAGTATAGAGCAGTTAAAAAAAGCAATTATAAGTCGAATTGATACCAATGAAAAAGTCATTAAGCACCCTAAAGATTTAGAATCAATTGTACAATCTCGCCAAAAAGTCAGTGATCTTAATTCAGAAAATGCAACAACGATACTGCAAAGAAACATCAAAATTGATGTTCAATCGGGCGCTATTCAATGGTCGACAGATAAACGATTGAGAACCATATCGTCACTTAGATTGACCCAAGCTCAAGCAGAGAATTTAATGCAGGGCATTCAATGCCCTATTCATTTTGTGTTAGGAAGTAGAGGCTTTAGTAAAGTCAATGCCCTAATAGCACAGCGAAAAGCATTATTTAAAGACGCCAAGTTAACAATAGTTGAAGGTGGACATCATGTTCATATGGAAGCTGCCGGCTTAATTTCAGGAATTATTATCCAACATTGCAGTTAATAACTGCTATAGATGGCGATTAATTAAACATATTGTTTGTATTCACCAGATGAATGGCTGTTCAAGTTTATCTTTGCACAATCATCCTTTAGTATTAGGGTGTAATTGGATTTAATTATATAATTTTAACCAGCTAAGCTCTTGGTTGAAAGGGCATAGTTAGGTTAAACAGATATCTAAATAACAATAAGACTTCGCATAGGCGTGGCGCACACAAAAACTATTTTAAAGGACAAAACGTGGAAAAAGTCTGGTTAAAGCATTATGACAAAACCATGCAGTCCGAGATAAATGTTGATAGCTTGTCGACACTCTTGGAAATATTTGAATCTTCTGTTGCTGAATACGCAAATCAAACAGCCTTCATTAATATGGGTCATGAAATTACGTTTGAAGATTTAGACGTGTTATCGATGCAATTTGCTGCATATTTACAAAGCCAAGGACTGCAAAAAGGGGATGCTATCGCGATAATGATGCCCAACTTACTGCAATATCCGATTGCTTTGTTTGGCGTATTGAGAGCTGGTATGACGGTGGTTAATGTAAACCCCTTGTATACCGCGCGCGAACTGCAACATCAACTTATGGATGCGAATGTTAAAACCATCGTTATTGTTGAAAATTTTGCCCACACATTAGCTGAAGTCATCAACAACACATCAGTAAAAGAAGTCTTATTAACTAGCATCGCGGATATGCTCCCAGCTCCGAAAAGGTGGTTAGTTAATTTTGCAGTGAAATATATCAAGAAAATGGTACCTGAGTTTAACCTTCCGCAGGCTAAACGTTTTTCACAGGCAATGGCAATAGGCGAAAATCAAACATATTCCCGACCTAAAGTATTGCCTTC
>JBLIKA010000154.1:0-5803 GCA_047637355.1 Glaciecola sp.
AGCACAAGATATTGCGATACTCTCTCGACAATTAGCGACTATGTTGGGTGCCGGTGTTACCCTGATTCAAAGCTTAGAAATGATTGGTGCTGGACATTCAAAAATGTCGATGCGTGATTTATTAGGTGAAATTACCAACGAAGTAAAATCGGGTAACCCACTGTCCTCGGCCTTGCGCAAACACCCTGAAAAATTTGATGATCTGTATTGCGACCTTGTCGAAACAGGTGAACAGTCAGGTGCATTAGAATCTATTTATGATCGTATCGCTCTGTATAAAGAAAAAGCAGAAGCGTTAAAATCGAAAATCAAAAAAGCGATGTTTTACCCCATCGCCGTATTAGTTGTGGCTTTTATTGTTACATCAATACTGTTAATTTTTGTTGTGCCTCAGTTTGAAGAAATTTTTGCTGGATTCGGTGCCGAACTGCCGGTTTTCACGCAGTTTGTAATCGCCTTGTCTAACGGAATGCAAAATTACGGTCCTTTTATTGCCGTTGGTTTTTTCATTGCTGCGATTCTGTTTAAAAAAGCACATACGAAATCGCTTTCCTTACGCGATAATGTTGATAAGAAAATTCTAATGATCCCAGTTATTGGCGATATTTTAAGAAAAGCCGCAGTCGCTCGTTTTTCCCGAACTCTATCTACTACCTTTGCAGCTGGTGTCCCACTAATTAGTGCTCTTGACTCAGCAGCCGGCGCATCTGGCAATGCTGTATTTCGAAAAGCTATTTTATTCGTGAAAAAAGAAGTCGCTGGCGGTCTGCAAATGAATGTCGCTATGCGCGCTACCAATATTTTCCCCCCCATGGTGACGCAAATGATTGCTATTGGCGAAGAATCGGGCTCTGTTGACAGTATGCTCGAAAAGATAGCTACTATATATGAAGCTGAAGTTGACGATATGGTTGACGGCTTAACCAGCTTGCTGGAACCGATGATAATGGCTGTATTAGGGGTCGTAATAGGAGGCTTGATTATAGCAATGTACTTGCCTATCTTCGAAATGGGTAATGTGGTGTAACAGCAATACCGTTATTCGAAAGCCAGCGTTATGCTGGCTTTTTGCTAAATGGCAAAGCATGGATAAATAAATTACGACGAAATCATTTAATAGTCCAAATTTATTGTCCAAAGCAGCGATATGTAACTAGCGCTGTTTACGTTGTTAATTATGCAGTGAAAATAAAAGTTGAATACTTTTATTAAACAAGCCGATAGCTTAATATAAAACCCAGCATAAAGACCAAACTCAAAAAGGTAAAAGCAGATCCAATGGAAAATATTGCATTGTTTGAATTATTAGCAGCATCTCCCCTCGCATTTGTCATTACCGCTTTCTGTATTAGCTTATTAGTTGGCAGCTTCTTAAATGTGGTGATTTATCGTTTGCCGATTATGATGGAGAACGAATGGCAACGTGATATTGAACAATTTCAGCATCCTGACAAAGAACTCCCACCAGCATCTGTTTTTAATTTAGTCAAACCTGATTCTACCTGCCCTAATTGCAAACATAAAATACGAGCATGGGAAAATATCCCTATCATCAGCTGGCTAATGTTGGGCCGAAAATGCAGTGGCTGTGCAAATCCTATTTCAGGGCGCTACCCTGCCGTCGAACTTTTAACGGCTTTAATGTCTGCGCTTGTTGCCTATCAATTAGGTTTCGGTATTACTGGCACTGCATTTATATTTGCTACCTGGTTGCTTGTTGCAATGACATTTATTGATCTGGATAAAATGTTACTTCCCGACTCACTTACCCTTTTATTGCTATGGACAGGACTTGGCTTGAGTTGCTTTGAAAATACCATATCGCCTATCGACTCTGTTGTTGGTGCTATGCTCGGCTATTTAAGTTTATGGTCTATTTATTGGGGTTTTAAACTACTTACTGGTAAAGAAGGTATGGGCTATGGCGACTTCAAGCTCCTTGCAGCTTTAGGTGCTTGGGTAGGCTGGCAGCACTTACCTATTATCATATTACTATCATCAGTCGTGGGCGCTGTTGTTGGCATTACAATGATGTTTATCAAGAAAAAAGACAGTAACTTAGCTATTCCCTTTGGTCCTTATTTAGCTGCAGCCGGCTGGTTAACCATGTTGTATGGCGACCTCATTGCTAACTGGTATTTATCTACGTTATAAAACATACTGCAATGCCAACGTCGCCTGCGAGCTTGCGAAGTAACAAGCCATCGGGTTTACGTAGCAGTGACATTTAATCTATAGCGAGAATAAAAAATGAGCGAATTGGTAATAGGACTTACTGGTGGTATTGCGTCAGGGAAAACGACGGTCAGTGATCAATTTGCTCGTTTGGGTATTGATATTATTGATGCCGACGTCATTGCTCGAGAAGTCGTTGCCAAAGGCTCACCAGGCTTAAAGACTATTGTCGATGAATTCGGCGAAGAGATCCTCACACCTACCTTAGAGCTGGATAGACAGAAACTTCGCCGTATTGTGTTTACAGATAATACAAAAAAGGAATGGCTAAACGCCTTATTACATCCTCTTATTCGCACACAAATGGCGTTACAAACCAATGACGCCAAATCACCTTATTGTATTTTAAGTGTCCCTTTGCTGGTGGAAAACAAGCTCAACAAAATGGTTGACCGTACCTTAGTAGTTGATATTGACGCAGCAACCCAACTTAGACGGGCGATGACTAGGGATAGTAGTGAGCAAGCAATAATTGAGAGTATAATAGCGTCGCAAGCGACACGTTCAGAGCGATTGGCAGTTGCTGATGATATTATATTAAACACCAAAGATCACGATTGGCTCAATGCACAAGTAAAGGATTTACATCAAATCTACCTAAACATTCTGAACAAAAACCTGTAAACTATGTCCAAAGTAAAATGCCAACCACTAGGAGAGCTTAATGCCCGTCGCAGTCTACGAATTTCCGCTTTGCGAAAAAGTGCGAAACTATTTGCGATTAGAACAGCTTTTCAAACAACTTGATCACACTGCAACTTTCGACAATGAATTTGAAAGCTTGCACTTTTTTGATGTTTTTTTCACCCTGTTAGACCTACTAGAACGTCTAGATGTCAGAACTGACTTCATTCGGGATATTGACGTGCACGAAAAGAATTTAGTACATTGGTCGAGTCATCCGAACATCGATACTAGCGCTCTTGAAAGTGCACTTAAAACCTTGCACCGTTTATTGGCAGAGCTGAAGCGCACCAATAAACTCGGTTCACGTTTGAAGGACGACCGTTTTCTCAGCAGTATTCGACAACGTTTTTCGATTCCTGGCGGAGCAACTAGCTTTGATTTACCGCATTTGTTTTGTTGGTTAAAACAATCCAAAGATGTGCGTGAGAAAGATATTGCCTTGTGGCAAAGCCATTTAGCACTAGTGCGTGAAAACATTACGCTCCTAATGCAGTATTTGCGAGAACGAGGTCGCTTTGAAGACGTTGTGGCCACTAATGGCTTTTATCAGGGTATTGTCACAGACAAAATTGATCTTATTCGTGTGCGATGCTCTAACAGTCAAGGGTACTTCCCTGTACTAAGCGGCAATAAGTATCGATATGGTATTAGATTTATGCAACTCGTTGCTGACGAAGGGTCAGCAGGCGGAGTGAAAGAAGATATTAAATTTGAAATTGCTTGCTGTTAGCATATCCTCAACAATTTAACCAAATAGCTAGATAAGAATATGAAAGTAAACTGTCCTACCTGTAAAAAAGAAGTTAAATGGTCAACTGAAAGTGAGTTTCGACCATTTTGTACTAAGCGGTGTCAATTAATCGATTTAGGCCAGTGGGCTAATGAAGAAAACGCTATCCCCTCAGGTGCTAATAAAGATGCTGAAACGTCTTTACCCGATATGAATATTGATATAGAAGATATTGAGGAAATGATTGCACAACAAGAGCAAGACTTCTTTAACAATTAGTACTTGCCTTTTTGCTGCTTGTTTCTCCAAATAATTCTCTTATTCAAACACATACCATTTTTAGCCTAATTATTTATCAAGGTAAGCTATTCAATGTCACAATATAGTCTCATAAATAAAATCTTAATTACCGCAGGTACACATGGTAATGAAATGTCTGGTATCGAATATGTAAAAAACCTACAAGCTAATGAGCAAATACGCGCAAAGCTATTGGGTCAAGCAAGTGACATTGATATTGAATTGGCGATAGTAAACAAACTCGCTGTTGAAAGACGAATTCGCTACGTTGAAGAGGATCTTAATCGTCAATTTAGCCAAGAAAAGTTGAGCGTGTTAACTGGTGACAATGTAGAGCATCAATTGGCTATTGAGTTTAATTTAGCTTTTGGTCCTAAGTATGAGCCTACCAGAGACCTTGTCATCGATATTCACAATACGACAAGCAATATGGGACCGACATTAATTATTCTGCAGTCTGATGAGTTTCATCAGAAAATGGCTCAATATGTTAAAGCGAATATGCCAGAAGCAATTATTCTCATTGAAGACCATATTCCTTTTAGGCTACACCCCTATTTATGCACTATTGGTAAAGCTGGAATTATGATTGAAATTGGCCCGCAGCCGCATGGTGTACTGAGGCCTGCAGCTTACTTGCAAACAGAGAAGATGACAAAACTGGTTGTTACCTTTTGTGACCTCTGGAACAAGAATACACTGGGTCATTTAGACGTTGTTGATGCTTTTCGCTTAACTGAAGAAGTTTATTTTCCTTTATGCCCCGCGGGAAATAAGTTGGCAATGATACATCCAAGCTTACAAAATAGTGACTTTATGATATTAAATAAAGGTGCACCGGCTTTTCTAACTTTCGAAGGGGAAACCTTGAACTGGGAAGGTGAAGATAAAGTGTTCCCTCATTTCATTGGTGAATCAGCTTATTATCACCTTAACATTGCGTTTGCACTGTCTCGAAAAACGTATATTTAATGTTGCTAAATATTATCGAGGCCTTGCACTGGAGAGTCATTAGCACTGAATAGTACACTGAGTATATTGACTACCTTCACTTCCACTATTTCTTTAGTGATTGAAAAACCAAAAAGTGCTTTGGTATAACTTAACCCCGATATAGAGGATAAAAGCATATCTGCAATGTCCTCAGGGGCTTGTGCAGTTTTTAAGTAACACTTTTCTTGTCCGCTCTTTATTAAGCGGGTTAGTTCTTTTATAGCTGGTAAGTAGCAACGGTTGTAGTGTTCTTGTGACATTTCCTTATTGGACAATGCCTGACTAATCATCAACTGATCAAAGCGCACAATTTGCGGGTCAAAAAGAATATTAACTACGTTGATACAGAATGATTGCAGCATGTTTTGATATTCTACTTGGGTGTGAACCACGACTTTAGACGGCTCATAAATCCGAGCAACTTCTTGTGTCACAACGGCTTCTAACAACACCTCTTTATTCTCAAAGTACTTATATAATGTCATTTTTGAGGTTTTCGCTGCTTTAGCTAACATATCAGTAGTCACTGCGGGCACGCCAAATTCAAAGAATAAACTTCTTGCGGCTGCTAATATTCTGCATTTAGCATCTTTAGACCTCATATTTAGAAACCTGGTGATTATATTGATTACTCTCAAGCGACATAGTTTTACCTTTATTATTGCTGTCCTACACCTTCAATATATATGTATTGAATTAATACATATATATTTTGTGTACTGACAAATCTGAAATCGTGTGATACTGTACAGTACAGTACTTAAAATGTATAGAAACAATTAATATAAAGCCTTTACTAAAAGCTAGCTTTAAACATCACTAGATAATGCCACCGTGTAATGCATAAAGACGATATAC
>JBLIKA010000155.1:0-5743 GCA_047637355.1 Glaciecola sp.
GTCAGTTTTATTTTATTTACCAATCAGCGCTCTTAGCAGAATCTGTTGTATTCGTTATTTAGGCTGTTCTTGCTCAGGCTCTATAACTACGATTTCAGTAATCGCTTTTTGTACTATTTTTACTCGCCCACTTTTTACTAGTGAATCTCTTAATACAAACTCAATTTGGGCATTTACACTGCGCAACTCATCGTCAGCCCAGCGCTGCATAGCTGCAAGCACTTGAGAATTAATCCGTAATGGATAAGCTTTTTTTGTACTCAATATTTTATCCTACCCAAGGTCAGCTTAATTTAATAATAGGACTGTTTTGTATAACAGCCCTTTAAACAATATCATTCAGGGGTAAGCGCAAGCGCATAACCCTGAATAGTCGCCATACAGATCGAAATGTTAGTTAGTACAAACTACCAGCATTGACTATCGGTTGTGTATGTTTGTCACTGCATAATACGACCAGTAGGTTAGTTACCATCTGTGCTTTACGTTCTTCATCTAAGTCAACTACAGCATCATTTTTTAGACGATTTAAGGCCATTTCGACCATGCCAACAGCCCCATCAACAATCTTGGTTCTGGCAGCTATGATTGCTGAAGCTTGCTGGCGTTGTAGCATTGCACTGGCAATTTCGGGTGCATAAGCGAGGTGACTTATACGAGCCTCTTGTACCGTTATACCGGCTTTCCCTAGGCGTTCTTGAACTTCATGTCTTAGGCGCTCGCCGATTTCAACAGGATGACTTCTTAATGCAACTTCTGCTTCAGCGTCGTCGCTTGGATCGTAAGGAAAACTGCTGGCCATAATTCTTAATGCAGATTCGCTTTGAATCGTCACATAGCTTTCATAATCATCAACTTCAAACACCGCTTCAGCAGTATCGGATACTGACCAAACAACAACAGTAGCAATCTCAATAGGGTTACCTTGATTATCATTGACCTTAATTTTAGCACTTTCGAAGTTTCTGATTCTTAATGATATAGTTCTCCTAACGAAAAAAGGTATCGTCCAGCGCAAGCCATTTTGCTTAACCGTGCCAACATAACTGCCAAATAAGGTCATGACTTTGCCTTGATTTGGTTGCACCATAAAAAAACCAGCGAGTCCTAGTATATTTACTACAAATAGTAAAATAGAAAAAAGTTTGCCTGCATCAATAGCAAATAAGTAAATATTCAAGACTATGAAGATTGGCAATATTAACAATCCAATTACATAGCCATTTGCAGAGAAACCTTTCTTTTCATTAATCATGATAGATCCGTTAATGTGATATCAATTTGATATCATTGTAAGGTTATATTTTAAAGGAATCAAGGAAAGGACTGAATATATTTAGCGGTTAAATAATTAAACGAGATGATCTGGGTCCTAGATACTAACCCATAAAAGCGGTGTTTTTTTGAGTCATTAATATTTTGCTCTTGAGCCATACGGATATTGCCTCTCTCGTGATGTTTCTTGAACTGAATGACTCCATCCTTCAATAGTATTAAGGAACCTGATATGGATATGTTCAAATTGCAATAATTTATCATCATCGAGTTCGTCTAAATGTAAGCGCCCACGAATCATCATATTGGCAGTTTGTTTGGATTGCACTACAAGGTCACAGTATTGATTGAAATCATCCAATGTGTGACGCAGTGTTTCTAACTCTGATTGTTTGTTAACTTGCCTTACTTGAAGGGCTAAATATATAAGTGTGACAATAACCACTAAAGTACCGAACACATCTTTAATAAAGCCTATCACTTCTCAATTTATACTTTTACCTGTCGTGAATCTTTGCGATGAGGTAAATTGTAACTCAAGAATTACCCGCTTATATCTGAATAATTTCGTTGTGCAATGAGACATAAAAAAGCCGATGGCTTTGCAACGCATCGGCTGTATATAACGAAAAATCTTACTTACTAAGCTTCAGTCATCTCTGCTGTATTTGCCCAAGAAAGTACTGGGTTTTGTCCAAACACAACTTTGTTCACTATCAATGCAACGCTAATGCAAGAAAAGAGAGTGATAAACATTAAGTGAATATAGTGTAGGCCAAAAGGTGCATGTATTGGTGAGAATTCAAAGGACAAAGAGGCGTACAATAAAATACCAAATACGACGGACGTTATTGCTGCGTTAGCGTGTACATTTTTGAACAATAGACCAACCGCAAATACCGAAAGGATGGGCATACTAAGCAAGCCATATAACTGCTGTATTAAATTAATAATACTATCTGCACTTGCATATACCGGCACTAGAGCTAATGAAATAATAGTTAAAATAGCCGTAACAAAGCCACTCAATTTAGGTACGTTAGGCTTGTCATTAATATACGCTTGATGAATGTCACATACATAAAGCGCCGTCGCTGAATTCAGATTACTATTATACGTAGTTAAGACTGCTGCAGCCATCGCGGCTGCAAAAATACCAGATAATGATGGGTCCAATAAATTACCTACGATGGTTCCATAAGCAGCATCACCAATATCGCCGTAGAGTTTAAAAGCAATGATACCGGGCACAACAATAATAGTTGGGACAATCAATAAACGAATAGCAGCCGCTGCAAAAACACCTTTCTGCGCTTCTTTTAAACTAGGAGCTGCCATTGCGCGTTGCGTAATAACTTGGTTTGTTCCCCAGTAAAACATCTGAATGAATATCATCCCTGTCAGCAAAGTATGCCAAGGAATAGGTGACTCGTCATCACCAATGAGCGTTAAGCGTTCTGGTGGGATCCCAGAAAAGTCATAGTTTATTGCTTCTAGTGCTACAAATACGACCACCAGAGCCATGACTAATAGCAATACGCCAGAATAAGTATCGGATACAGCAACTGCTCGCAGACCGCCAAATATGGCATACATTGCGCCTATAGCTGCAAAGGCAAGTGCGACATACATAATGTTCACGTTCAAGTCGAACATATTTATCATAAATAACGAGCCACTATAAATAACGGCAGGGCAAAAAATTAATGCGCTTCCAGCAAAAAATAAGACGCTGATAACAGCACGGATATTTTTATCGTTGTACCTGCGCTCAAGAAGCTCAGTTGTTGTTGTGCACTTATATCGATAGTAAACAGGCAAAAACACTTTTGCTAAAACAATTAAGCCTACTACTGCTGAAAACTCCCAAAGCGCTAAAAGAGCCATCTGGTTTCCATTCATACCAACTAATTGGTCGGTACTTAGGTTGGTTAACGTTATTGAGCCGGCAACAAAATACCAAGCCAGGCCGCCGCCCGCTAAAAAATATTCTTTTGTTTGGTTAGTTGAGCTATGCCCTTTGCCTCGGCAGTGCATATAAGTTAAAAATGCGATTAGGACAGTAACGCCCAAAAACACCGAAATTTGAATTAGATTATCTGACATAGTGCTTCCTTACTCACTCATAAATAAAATGGCGAGTCTTTATTGTTTTTATTCTTGCGTATTGTTTGCCTAAGTTGATAGCTGTCTGCAATCACAGGCAGCTATCAACTTAGGCATCCAGCTTGTGCTGAGGAATAACTATTTCTTGAATGAGCAGTTTAATCAGCGCTGCAGTTATGAAATAGTGGCATCCTTTGCGACTTCCATTTTTACTTCAACAATTCTTGCTCTTTCAACATCTTCATTATTGATGGTGATCAGTCTATTAACCTGTAAAAGAGATATCAACATTGCATGAATAGGCATTAAATAACCTTGTTTACGCAGTGAGTCGAGATCTTCAATACTAAGGCTTTGAAAGCGATCTTCATCAATCGTATGCAAGCCTTTAATTTTTTTAGGCTCACCATCAAATAACTGAATATTCATATCTAGGTGTTTAAATAAACCGAGGTCGTCTAATGTTTTACTAAACTTAGCAGTTTGTATGTCCTTTTGAACATCTGCATCTAGCAGCTGAGCGCGCCTTTTTGTTGCTTCAGTAGGATTACTTTTTTCATCAAACAATGGCTCGCCAGTAGTTTTTGAAAAGTCACCCTGGTCTTCTAGAATACCTATAGTGTAGGCATTCTTTTCAGCGGGTGCTTCCATTAGATAAAATGGGAAAGTTTGAATACTCGTTGGGCGATAAATAACATCAAATTTGTCGTTTTTTACAAACAAGTTTTCATTCGGTACAAAACTGGTCAGTGCTGAAAACGTCCAAAACCCATTGTGTGTATTTTTGGTCGCAAATACTGGGTAGCAAGTTGCTGCTTGACCTAGCTCGGTTGCTCGCAAATTCATTAAGTGCTGCTTTGCTATATGTTGTATGACCGCATTGTTTGTTATCTTCAAATCTTTGTGCGTTTTACTACTCAGTTCTACTAACTTCAATTTTTTCATATTTCCACTACTTCATTTGTGCGCTTGCAAGCCACTTCTCAATATATTCTCTATGCATGGGAAGTGTTTGTAGCATTTGTTCGGTTATTTTCTGATTTCTTTGAATGATCATTTCAGCCTGCTGCTTTTCTTGATAAAGATGCGCTTGCTGAGAGAAGTCAGGTTTAAAGCCCATACCATAAATTACATACTGATAACTGGCGGCAGGAAACAATTCTATCGCACTTTCGAAGTCTCCGCTTGTTGGGCCACGATAACTCCATATTGCTAGGTCTTCTTGCAGACTCTCTGGGATATTCTTCGGGTTAGTATGTGCCTGCCAATAAGGTTCTGGGCGTTTGGTTAGCATGTAATGTAGTTTTAAGAAATCAATGATACGAGACCAGCGATAACGCATTTGTTGATTAAAGCGTTTGGCTACTGTAGGCATTACAGCTTTTGTTGGCGGTAAATTTTCAGCAATGTAGCGAGCTGAAATTTCAACTAACATAATGGCTGTAGCTTCAAGTGGTTCAACGAAACCCGCCGCCATACCGACAGCAACGCAATTTTTTTCCCAAAAGCGTTCCCGATGACCTGATTGAAAGGAGATTTTTCTAGCAGTTAATCCTTTGCTCGCTTTACCAACATATTTCCGAAGATTAGCTTCTGCCTCATCATCAGATAGATATTTACTTGAATATACATGACCGACACCTCGCCGGTGAGTCAGTCCAATATCCCAAATCCAACCGGCGTTTTGTGCAGTCGCAATGGTGTGAGATGCAATAGGGCTGTCTTTGCTATCATATGGAACATGCATAGCAAGAGCTGAATCGTTGAAAAGCACATCGTCCATTTTAATAAATGGTACGTTCAATTTACCACCAAGTAACAAGGCAGCAAAACCGGTACAATCGACATAAAGGTCAGCCTCGACATCAGCGTGCTTATCCAGGCTTATAGATTTAATACTGCCGTCATTTGCTAAGGTTACTTGATTAACCGTATCTACAACATGAGTGACATTTAGGTTGTTTTTACAATGATTTTTTAAGAGCTCCGCAAATTCGCCTGCATCTATGTGATATGCGTAATTACATTGCCCGCTGTATTCAGCTTCTGAAATAGTGCGAGGCGCTAATCCCGCTTCACATATGTGATGCTGAAAGTTTGCTTCCACTGCGTACTTTTCGATATCGGAAACATAGGGTGCTAGGTCGATTCGACCATAGCCTAATGGCACAGTGAAAGGGTGATAATAAAAATCACCATTGCCGTGCACCCAATCGACGAATTTACCACCTTGTTTGAATACAGCGTGGCAATTTGCAAATAGGTCAGATTCTTTAATACCAATATCGCGTAGCGTATTTTTCATGGTTGGCCATGTACCTTCGCCAACGCCTACGGTGGGAATATCAGATGATTCAATTAA
>JBLIKA010000156.1:0-5697 GCA_047637355.1 Glaciecola sp.
ATATTCATTGGTATTGCGCTTAATAATGCAATTTTAGGATTATTCTCATCTAACTTATACACTGGATTTACTGCCAAAAAAGCATTAAACACTTGCATAACTTTACCATCAAGCAATCCTAAATTACCGGTAAAACCACCTGCGTTAATACTTGAGACGAGTAGTTTTATATTGCGTAAAAAAATGGCTTTTTTCTCGCTATCGTAAAAAGGACTGCCCTCTATCTGTAAGCTCAAACGTATTGGATATTCCAACAAAAACGCATTAACTACAGCGTTTGAATCAATGTCTAGCACAACCACGTCACGATTATCGGGACCAATATTTACACTTAAATTATTTACTGAAAACTCAACTGGCAAGCCTTTTAAGTTTATTTCTTCTCTCAACTTTGGTAGTTGTTGCGTCAATACAGATTCTAACTGTGAGTTGGTAAGTGAATAAACAGATAACCCTTGGGTGCTGCTGCATGCAGTTAAAAATAAAGCAGTAACAATAAGCAAAATTCTCATAAAAAACCTTTATATTGTATAAACGGAGATAGTCAAAAAGCATCGGTATCTTAAGTAGTAATAGTAACCAATATCCTGTTATCTTTAAATCAACTCAAGCAAGTAGCTGCAATTATAAGTTTATTTTTAGCGGCCTATTGCTTGTGAAATCCCTGTTATAAACTGCCGCCTTTATCATTCTCTATTGCCACATCAAGTCTTTTAAGTAAATCAGCTCTCGCTTTTAACTTCGTATTATAGTGAGCCCTCATGTCTAACTTTGTCATAGCTTGTGCTATAAAGTTAACTGTTGGCAAAAATTCAGATTCACTCACTACTTTATCCAAAAAGCCCATGGTAATAGCGTCTTGTGGCGACACCATTTCAGCTAAAATAACACTGCGGTTAAAGAATACAGGTGCTAAGCGACCTCTGGCTAACTCAACACCAGCATCATGCATGCTCATACCAATAGCAACTTCGTTTAAGCCTATTTTGAAGTTGCCTTCAACACCTATTCTATAATCGGCAGAAAGTAGTAAAAACGCACCTTTTGCGACAGCATGGCCAGGACAAGCGACTAATACAGGAAACGGAAATGAGAGCAGTCTTCTAGATAAAGTAGAGCCTTTCTCAACTAACTGCATCGCAGCGCTCATGCTCTCTCGCATCACGTTCAAGTCATATC
The DNA here is from genome assembly GCA_047637355.1 of Glaciecola sp. Taxonomy (GTDB): domain Bacteria; phylum Pseudomonadota; class Gammaproteobacteria; order Enterobacterales; family Alteromonadaceae; genus Glaciecola. The sequence goes on from JBLIKA010000156.1 coordinate 1,180, forward strand.
CACCAGAAAGCATGCCGGGTTTACCCGTTATAACAACAACCGCTTTTGCCTCTTGTGCTTCGTCAAGGGCTTGGTTTATTTCCTCAATAACTTGATGAGAAATTGCGTTCACTTTACCGTTTTGAATGGTGATGGTTGCAACCTGATTTTCAATTTGAATAGCAACAACGTTAGTCACGTGTTTCTCCTATTAGTTACATCTGGGGATTTAATATAATTTTCAATAGACTCTCATTTTAATCTATCAAAATTTGACTCTAAGCAACATTGTAAATTTACAATGTTGCGCTTTTTTCTTAATATGACTGTTAAATGATTTTTTTTGCAGGGATCACACACGCCTAACATAAAGATCTCGAAAATGAATATATCAAGGCCATTGCGGGCGAGGCTATCTCCTATTCCAAGGACATTAGCTGTTTAAAAATAACGCCCGCTTGGGTTCTGTTGTTAACTTTCAACTTTCGTAAACACGCTGAGGCGTGTTGCTTGACCGTACTTTCTGAAATATCTAATTCATAGGCTATCTGTTTATTTAACAATCCGTCAGCCATCATCCTTAGTACTTTTAATTGATGAGGGGTTAATTGCTCAATCCGTTGCAAGGCATCATTACTGTCAATTGCCCCCTGTTCACCTAGATGAGTTAAGTTTTTAGGTAACCACTCATTACCATTAAGAACATCTGATACGGCTTCGTTTATAGACTCCAAAGAAGTCGATTTTGGAATAAATGCACTCGCTCCTAATTGTAATACTTTGACAATCAGTGACGGGGTTTCTTCCGCAGACACAACCACAATCAGAATATTTGGAAACTCGGCCCTAATTTGACTTAAGCCAGCCAATCCCGAATTACCAGGCATTTTTAGATCCAAAAAAAGCAAATCAATATCATCATGTAAATTTAGTTGTTTCATGGTGGAATGAAAATCAGCAGATTCTAGTAAGCCATCACCTAAGACATCGCTTAACGCCTGCTTTAACGCATTTCTGAATAAAGGATGATCGTCAGCAATTAACGCTTTGATTTTTTCCATGTCGAAAGATGATGCCTTAATATGTTTAAGCTTGAATAGTAGAGGGTGTTAAATTAAGAGTCAATTTGAAAAGAGTGAAAGATTTTATTCTCCTTTGTCTTCTTCATTAAAAAAACAAAAAAGGGGCCGAAGCCCCTAAAGGACAAACGAAACCTAGAATCGGTAGCCTACTGTTAAATGAACCGTTCTTGGGTCACCGTAATAGCCAATCAGTGTGAAATCGCCACCTAAACCAGGTAATAGAGACCCATCATCCGCTACACCAACGAAATCATAACCTCCAACTAAGTATTCTTCATCTGTGAGGTTCTTACCATGTAAGCTAGCATACCAATCACCCTCAACACTCTCCCAATTGATACTCACATTAAATAGACCATATGCTTCTTGTTCTAACAATGTGCTGGTTTCAAACAGCAAATAGTCGCCTCTATGGTAGTACCCTGCGTTCATCGTAAAATCACCAACACTTGACTCAATTAGGTAATTAGCCGATAAATTGACTGTTTGGTTAGGTGTATTTGCTAAACCAATTAGTGGTGGGACAGAGTTGTTTTTCTCAATCTTCTCATCAATGTAACCATATGAAAGGTTGAAAGTAAGATAATCGCTAGCAACATACGTCACTTCAGCTTCAATGCCTTTTGCCGAGGTTGCCGCTACGTTTCGCAACACTTGCTGTAAATCAGTAGCACTGTTACCTTCACCTAGACCAACGTATTGACGGTCTTTGTGATCAAGTGAGAACAACGTTACGTTGGTTCTGAAATTGTCATTCCAATCAGCTTTTATACCCACTTCATATGTATCAACAATTTCAGGGTTAACGCCATCTTCGTTAACTGTCGCCCTTGGGTTAAATGTACCTGACTTGAAACCTTGCGAAAAGCTGGCGAATAGCATCATGTTATCAGCAGCCTGATACTCGACACCTAAACGTGGCGTAAAACGGGTCCAGTTTTCAGTTTTTGGTGCATCGAGTGCGCCATCACCGTTGCTATCACTGCCTAGAACTGTTGGCACGAGTTGACCGTCTGGTCGCGTGTAACCAGGGATCCAGCTAGACTGAGGATAGACGTTATCAAATATCAAACCATTGTTTACAATCGCGGTCTTGTCTTCGTCTGTATATCTGCCACCTACTGTCATCGACAATTCGTCAGTCACTTGGAAAGTGGCTTGAGAGTATATAGCCCAACTCTCAGCGTTGTTGCACCCAGTTACTTCTCGAGTCAAACCAGGAGTGCCAAAAGCAGCGCGACCTAAGAAGCCAAGAATGGCATCAAAGTTACCGCAAGACTCACCATCATATAAATATACGCCGCTGACAACATTGAAGCTGTCACCTGCGTAGTTCATTTGCAGTTCGTGTGTCGTGTTGTCATCCGAGTACTCAGCGGGTACATCAAATATATCTAATGCGGTATTGTCAAAATCAATATTGGTTGGTGAATAGCTTTCACGATATGAACCAATATATTTGAATTCCACTGCATCACTGTAATCGTAGCGAAGCATTAAGCTGTAACCCTCTAATTCAACTAAGTTTGATGTAGGCAAGCTGGTATATGAATTGTAAACGCTATCTGGTACTGGCGCATCAGTCAATATACTTGGTAATAGACGGAAGCCTCCTTTTGCGTTTGAAGTGTCTCTAGTTTTATCCCAATTAAACTTCACAAAAAGGGCGTCAGATGCTCTAAATTCGACATCCACTCGGGCTGCCCATAACTCTTTATTGTAGTTTTCACGATCTTGATTTGGTAGTGCTGATTGTAGAAACTTACCAAAACCTTCGCGATTCAAGTCTGCAAAACCGAAACCAACATAAAGCTTGTCATCAATAACAGGTAACTGTCCGGTTAATTTAAGATCACGCTGCGAGTAGCTGCCTATTGTTGCTTGCGCGTTAAACTCTGTGCCACCTGTCATTTCTTTGGTGACATATTTTATAGCACCACCAATCGTATTTTTGCCATACAGAGTCCCTTGAGGACCTCGAAGGACTTCTATTCTTTCAACATCAATTAAGTCCAATACAGCACCTTGAGGGCGAGCCATATAAACATCATCAATATAGATCCCAACACCGGGTTCATAGCCCCACAATGGGTCTTGCTGACCTACACCGCGAATGAAAGCAGTTAACGTTGAGTTAGTACCACGGCTAGTTTGTAATGTTGTGTTCGGTGAAAATTGTTGTATTTCAGTAATAACCGAAATACCCTTTTCACTGAGTTCTTTGGCACCTATTGAAGTTACCGATATCGGCACTTCCTGCAAATTTTCTGATGTTTTACGTGCGGTTACTTCAATTCTTTCTAGTTTACTTTCTTTAATTTCTTGTGTTTCTTGCGCTTGAACTTGCGCCCCTATCGACAAAGCGGCACTCACTGCTAATGCGCACAGCGCAAGTTGAGGTTTTTTATTTATTATTGTTTTCATTGTGTCCCCTTAAAGGTTTTTCTTTAGGTAGCGTTAACTAATTATTCTTGCTAGTAATAGCGGTCTAGTACTAATTTAAGGTAAAAAAGCCAAAAGGTAACTAGTACCATCGTACTATGGGCAACCCAGCACTTATGTATCAGACTTGGTGCTAGCTAAGTAGTCTGCGGTCACAGATTTTTAACTCGGCAATTAGGAAAAAAATAATGATAAGTTTAATTGGCTTAGTAAGTGGTTTAGGTTTGCTTATATGGCTAACCATACGCGGGATGAACCTATTTATAGCGGCTCCTTTGTGCGCGTTGGTTGTTGCACTCACTAGCGGCCTCCCAGTATTTTCTGGCGAAAGCAACTTCGTAACAACCTATATGGCGGGGTTCACTGGTTTTATCGCGTCTTGGTTCTTCATGTTTTTACTGGGCGCATTATTTGGCAAATTCATGGAAGATACAGGCGCAGCTGACTCTCTGTCCAAATGGATTATCAGCAAATTAGGCTATAAGCAAGCCGTCTTTGCGGTTGTTGCTGCATGTGCAATTCTCACCTATGGCGGCGTGAGTGTATTTGTAGTGGCTTTCTCAGTTTATCCGATGGCATTAAGTTTGTTTAAGGATGCAAATCTACCACGACGTTTCATACCCGCAACCATGGCCTTTGGGTCTGTTACTTTTACGATGACATCGGCGGGTTCACCTGAAATTCAAAACTGGATCCCAATAAAATACCTAGGAACCTCGCCCTTCGCCGCATGGGAAGTCAGTTTGGTTGTTGCTGTATTCATGGCTCTTTTTGGCTATTGGTGGCTTAAGCGCATGGTAGGCAAGGCAGTATTTGCAGGAGAAGTATTCGAAGCAAAAGAGGAAGACCCTGAAATAAAAGAACGTACTTTACCTCACCCGATTACAGGTTTCATTCCGCTTTTAGTTGTTCTTTTGTTGTCATTCTTTTTGCACGAATCGTTAGCACAACTTGCTCTGATAGTCGCATTAGGCGGTGGTGTACTCACCCTAATGGTGATTAATTTTAAGTATTT
>JBLIKA010000157.1:0-5632 GCA_047637355.1 Glaciecola sp.
GCTTTTTCCTCTCCATTTTCTTGCCATGCCGTTTTCATCGACATTGAATCTTTTCCAACAGGGATAGTTAAGCCAAGTTCAGGACACAACTCTTCACCTATCGCTTTAACAGCGGCGTACAATCCTGCATCTTCACCTGGGTGATTAGAAGCGGACATCCAGTTTGCAGACAACTTAATACGTTTGATATCACCAATATTTGTACCGGCAATATTAGTCAACGACTCAGCAACGGCCAAACGCGCTGACGCTGCATGGTTTAACAAAGCAACGGGCGTGCGCTCACCAATTGACATCGCTTCACCGTAGTAGGTGTCAAATGCAGAGGTGGTTACCGCCACATCTGAAACGGGTACTTGCCAAGGACCCACCATTTGATCGCGCGCCACCATGCCAGTAACTGAGCGGTCACCAATGGTGATAAGGAAGGTCTTGTCCGCTACAGTGGGTAACTGTAAAACTCGTTTTATCGCATCTTCAACATCAATTGCAATTGTATCAAACACATCGCCCTTCGCTGTTGAGGAAACCACATTCTTACTCATTTTAGGTGGCTTACCTAGCAATACATCCAATGGCATATCAATTGGTTTATTACCAAACTTTTTGTCCGTTAAGGTTAATTGTTGCTCTCGCGTTGCTTCACCGACCACTGCAAACGGTGCTCTTTCACGCTGACAAATTGCTTCAAACACAGCTAGGTTTTCGGGCGCGACAGACATCACATAACGTTCTTGAGATTCGTTGCACCAAATTTCCAATGGCGACATACCCGGCTCATCGTTTGGTACATTTCGAAGCTCAAATATACCGCCACGCTCGGCGTCATTAACTAGTTCAGGGAAAGCATTAGATAGACCACCTGCCCCCACATCATGGATAAACTGGATGGGGTTGTCATCACCTAGTTGCCAACACTTGTCGATAACTTCTTGGCAACGTCTTTCCATTTCTGGGTTTTCGCGCTGCACAGATGCAAAATCAAGATCAGCATTACTTTCACCAGAGGCGACTGAAGACGCTGCCCCACCGCCAAGACCGATGTTCATTGCTGGCCCGCCTAATGCAATTAGTTTCGCACCAACCGTAATCTCAGCTTTTTGTATATGATCTTTCTTTATATTTCCTAGTCCACCAGCCAGCATAATAGGTTTGTGATAACCGCGTACTTCTTCGCCATTAAAACTATCTACTTTTTGTTCGAATGTTCTGAAGTAACCTAGTATATTTGGGCGACCGAATTCGTTATTAAATGCAGCTCCACCTAGAGGGCCTTCTAACATTATATCAAGCGCTGTTACTATACGAGCAGGCTTACCATAGGCAACTTCCCATGGTTGGGGGAGTGCTGGGATATTAAGATTAGATACGGTGAAGCCGACTAAACCGGCTTTTGGTTTAGAACCGCGTCCAGTTGCACCTTCATCTCGAATTTCGCCACCTGAACCGGTAGCTGCGCCAGCAAACGGTGATATGGCCGTTGGATGGTTATGCGTTTCGACTTTCATTAAAATATCAATATCTTGATGATGATAATCGTAGGCTTGAGTTTTAGCATCTGGATAAAAACGCCCTGCTTTCCAACCTTCCATGACAGCGGCGTTATCTTTATAAGCGCTGTGCACATAGTCACTCGACACTTCAAACGTATTTTTGATCATTTTGAATAGTGATTTAGGTTGAGCCGCACCGTCAATAGTCCAATCCGCATTAAATATTTTATGACGGCAATGCTCACTGTTGGCTTGCGCGAACATATACAATTCAATGTCATTTGGATTGCGGCCTAGCTTTGTAAAACTATCAAAAAGATAATCAACCTCGTCGTCGGCTAATGCTAGGCCTAATTTTTTATTTGCTTGCTCAAGTGCGACCTTACCCTCTTCGAGAATAGGTACTGATGAAAAAGGCTTCGCGTCAGCTTGTACAAACAATTGTTGTGCATTTTCGAGTTGTGTGAAGACGGCCTGAGTCATTCGGTCATGAAGCGGTTCAGCAATAGCAGCCAAATCACTGACTGCAAAATTAGCCGTTTTGTCACTAAACTTGATGTAGTAAGCAATACCTCGTTCTATTCGGTGTATATGTGACAATCCTGAATTCTTCGCAATATCCGTCGCCTTTGATGCCCAAGGTGAAATAGTCCCCGGACGCGGCGTAACTAAGACAAAGTAACCAGAATCATCAATATTTTCAGTGCTAGGTCCATAAGTCAATAGTTGCGACAGCACAGACATATCAACTTCGTTCAACTCACTTTGTAGGTCGACAAAATGAACATATTGAGCTTGAACACTCGACACACCTATTCCTAGGGTGGCGAATTGTGCCAATAGTTTATCTTGTTTAAATGAAGAAAGAGCAGATGAACCGCGAAGAATTAACATAATTTGGATACCAATTTGAGGCCGCAATGCAGATATTTGCAAGCAAAGGCGAAGGTCAGCAATTGGCGGCCGATTATAGAGCAAAAGCAAGCGATTGATAAGTCATGATGTAAGGAGAATTTTACTTTTTTTGCAATAACTTACTGGATGCTTTGGCTAAAGTTAGTCACAATGGTATTTATGAAACCAAAAACGCGAATATTGATGGTAATCAACATTAACAACAAACCATTACTTAATAGAAGAATAGCCAAGCAATTCAATCAGATAATTGTGGGTATAATTTCTATTTGCGCATTTTTAGCGCTCAGTAGCTGCTCTCAACCGCAGCCGTCCTCATCTTTGAGTTCTATTTTGGACGCGGGCGTATTAAAAGTAGGCTCCGTTTATGGTCGAACAACCTATTATAATGGGCCAACATCGCCTGAAGGCTTTGAATTTGAACTCGCGCAAGGCTTTGCAGATTACCTGGGCGTCAAACTAGAAGTTTACCCGTACTACTCTTACAGAGAATTATTACCTCAGCTGGACAATCATCAAGTAGATTTAATTGCTGCTAATATCACCATGACGGAACAGCGTAAATCAAAATATCGATTTGGCCCTGCGTATCAATCTGTTAATTTTGAATTGGTGTATAAGAAAGGCGAAGATCGCCCGCGTGACATTGAGCAGTTAGAAGGTAATCTAACCATCGTAGCTAACGATTTATATAGAGAGCCGCTAACGTCATTGATTGACGAAAGTGAAACTATGTTTTGGACTGAAACGGATGAAAAGGATATTGAAGAGTTACTAGAAATGGTGTCCAAAGATGAATTAGATTATACCATTTCTGATTCAAATATCTTAGCTGTTGCCCGCAGACGCTATCCAAACCTTGGTATCGGATTTTCTGTAACCGATACCTTAGAAATCGGCTGGTTACTGAATAAGGACACAGATGATTCATTGCGAGCTGCGTTAATCGAGTATTTCGGTAGTATTCAATCTACTGGTTTTTTTAGTGCACTCGAAGATAAATACTTTGGCCACGTTCAGTCATTCGATTATGTTGATACTCGCGCATTTATGCGATCTGTAGACAAAATTCTCCCTGTTTATAAAGAATTATTTGAAGCCTATGCTGGTGATAATGATTGGCGTTTGCTGGCTGCTATGAGCTACCAAGAAAGTCATTGGAAACCAAAAGCGACATCGCCGACAGGTGTGCGCGGCATGATGATGCTAACTTTAGGTACCGCCAAGGACATGAAGGTTACCTCACGTACTGATGCTGAACAAAGCATCAGTGGTGGCTCTCGATATTTCAGTAGCTTGTTACGCAGAATACCGGCAAGGATACAGTCTCCAGATCGTATATGGATGTCACTTGCCGCCTACAATGTTGGCTTAGGACACTTAGAAGATGCTCGAGTAATAACAGAACGCCAAGGATATAATCCTGATTTATGGGTAGATGTAAAAAAGCACTTGCCACTACTTAGGCAGAAAAAATTCTACAAATCGACGCGTTATGGGTATGCGCGTGGAGACGAAGCGGTTAATTATGTGGATAATATTCGCCGCTATTATGACACTTTAATTTGGTTAGAAGACCAAACGGAGTTGCCTTTAATCGACGAGTTTCCTGAAGACTCTGAAGAAATGTTGCAAGAAACAGATAATCAGAATGGCGAAAGCGACACTGACGACGCTGCTGCTGAAGCGTCTTTGCAAGAGCCTACAAAATAATCCTCAAGATAAACTGGCAACATTTTCTAACAGTTTGATTATATTTACGGTAATGTGAGGAAAACAAAGGTTAGAGCCGTTTAATTGAACTTAATTAATAGATTACCTTCTAACTGAGTGCGTAAGTCGGGCTCACGCAATAGTGAGTTGGCTAAAAAAATAATTAATGTTAAGCGCGTTTGCTAAAAATAAGCCACGGTTAAATAAATAAGAGATATATATGAAAAAAAATAGAAGCTTTAACGCTTCTCGTACCCTGAGAGCGAATAATCAACGAAGAACAATGCTAAAAAGAACCCATCAAAAAATAATGGCACGTCGCAAATTGTTTGTAATAACCCGACTAGCAGACGAATCGAGCGAAGCTTGCTAATTTAGCCTTTCTTTTGTTTCCTTCTTTGTTTAAAAAATGCTGAAATTTGAGCACCACAAGCATCTTGTAAACATCCACCAGTCACTTCCATTTTGTGATTTAGAGAGTCATGTTGAACAATGTTCATGGTTGTTCCTGCAGCGCCAGTTTTTTGATCATAAGCACCGAATACTACTCTTTTTATGCGGCCGTGAACTAATGCACCTGCGCACATAGGACAAGGCTCTAACGTAACGTAAAGGGTAGCGTCGAGGACTCTGTAGTTTTCCAGGTTTTTAGCTGCTTCTCTTAATGCCAGCATTTCGGCATGAGCAGATGGATCGTGCAGCGCTATCGACTGATTGTAGCCCTGCCCGATGATCATAGAATCCACTACAATAATTGCGCCCACAGGCACCTCGCCAATCGCTTGTGCTTTCTCAGCGAGCAACATTGCTTGGCGCATAAATGAGGCATCAACCTCGTTTTCACCTTCTTCAGACCAATGACTCACTTCAACAATACCTTTTTGCAGTTGATTGGGTTTTTTAATGATTTGACTCGATGTAATCTGCACAGACTGGTTTTTGTCGATATTTATCATTCAAACTTCGCTTGTTTAAAATACGGTGTCTACATACTGTCCTCTTATCATACTAAGCCCGCAGAACCGTGTCACTTTTATCGTGACTTTTATAGTCACCTATATCGTTACGCCACGTTCACAATAATCTTTAATAAAGATAAGGAGTTACAATTTAATTATGGTCAAATTCACCTATTATTAGTCCATTGACTAAAAATATATTACTAACTCTATCAATTTAAAAAATAACGTATTGATTTTATTGAACTATATTTATGGCAAAGGTTTTGCAGGAGCTTATACTGAGTCTTAAGTAGAGACACGCAGACACCAATACAAAACGCAGTAATCTCATCAGTAATTGGCGACTATATTTTGTAATATGGCATAAAATGTCTATTTTAAGCACATTAGCCTTTATTAGTGGAGATGAAATATCTATTATTAATAATGGGTATGTGCGAAGCCAATAAACCTTTTAGTCTGTGATAATCGTTAATGCAGTTATTAACAACTACAAATAAAACTGACAATGACTTTGCTTACCAAATAATATCAAAATAGGAGAATTAG
>JBLIKA010000158.1:0-5379 GCA_047637355.1 Glaciecola sp.
TGATTAACGGCGATTGCAATATCATCCTGATTGATATGCGCAGCTAAATCCGCAATATCTTGCAGTGCTAGGTCTTGCCAAGTATTTGTCGCGGGGCTTTTTATATAGTCAATGGCTTTGCCGAGGCCTTCGCGGGTTGATAAGCCTAAATCACGTCGGATCATGGCGTTAAAATCCGCTAGCTGTTGTTGCGATGGAGTGAAAATAAACGGATTCTCAGGCAGTTGTCCACCTTTCTCTGCATTTTTCTCCAATTCACTGCCTAATGCAGTGACGACAGCTTCAAGAAACTGGTTGCGGGCGGCTTGAACAATCAACGAACGTTCATCAATCGGTAACTTCACAAACCAAATATACTGTTCGTGGCTGGTTTTTTTATTCCAAAAAACAATGCCAAACCATGCATGCCCTGTGCGTGGGCAAGGAGCGGGAAGCTGGTTGTTTTCTAATTCAATGAATTTTTGCGAGTCCATAGACTCTATGCCGCGTCCCATATCGTAAACACGATAGTCGGTGCCAGCATGCAGCATAAATTCGCTGATAGTATCAATTGTTTGAGCGGTCATATGCGCCATAGGTTATCAATTTGCTGGGCATTGTATCAAGATAGATAAAATGTACCAATGAATGAGAAATAAAAAAGCATTTATATGTGCGCATTCGCATTTACTTCCTCATTGTTTACTTCTATTGAGCTGAACTCTTGGTTAAACTGCGGTCGCGCGAATGGGCACCGAAAATAACGGAAAAAAAGAAGTGTTAAACATTTTATATATAGACGAATATCTAGTTGTTGTGCACAAGCCAGCGAACATGTTGGTTCACAAAAGTATGATCGATAGACATGAAACTGAATTTTTGATGAAAATATTGCGAGATCAAATTGGCCAATATGTTTATCCGGTGCACCGCTTAGACAAGCCAACTGCTGGCGTTATCATGTTTGCGTTGTCATCAGACGTAGCGCGTTTGCTTGCTCAGCAATTTGAGTTACACACTATTCAAAAGGAATATATTGCTGTGTTAAGGGGCTTTGCCCCTCAGCAGATATCAATTGATTATGCGCTCAAAGAAAAGCTCGACCCAATTGCTGATAAAAAAGCGAAGCAGGATAAAGAGCCTCAAGAAGCGCAAACAGATATGCTTAAATTAGCGGAGTTCTCATTAGCTATTCCGGTTGGGCGCTATGCAGGTGCTCGTTTCTCGTTGGTAAAGTTACTCCCAAAAACAGGCCGTAAGCATCAACTACGCCGGCATATGGGGCACATTAGCCACCCCATAATTGGAGATACTACACATGGTGATGGTAAACAAAATCAGTTTGCGCGTGATCATTTGAATTTCAGTAAGTTGGCTTTGTGTGCTACTAAATTAAGCTTTATTCATCCGATGACCCAGCAACCAATGATGTGTGAAACGGCCTTAGAAGATGATTTTCAAGCCGTAGTTGACCTGTTTTCTAATTAAAAACGAGAGGCGCTAACCAAACTGATATTACACTTAGGATAATTAATCCACATATATTCAGTATTAAACCCGCCTTTACCATTTGCGGTATTTTTATTAAACCTGAGGCGAAAACAATGGCGTTTGGTGCTGTGGCAACAGGCAACATAAAGGCACAACTCGCAGCTAAAGTAATAGGAATACACAATAGCAAGGGAGAAACGCCTAATTCAAGCGCCACCGAGGCAACAACGGGCAAAAACGTGGCTGTCGTTGCAAGGTTACTGGTAAGTTCCGTTAAGAAAATAACGAGTGCGGTAGCGGCGATAACTAGGGCAAAAATACCAAAGACCCCTAAATAGGATAAATGCCCGCCTAACCAACTTGCGAGACCACTTGATGATACCGCCGAGGCTAAACTCAAGCCGCCACCAAAAAGAATCAAAACTCCCCATGGTAAGCGACTAACATCGTCCCAGATCATGACTTTTCTTTGACTTTCATTTCCGCTTGGCAAAATAAACAAAATCAATGCGGCCGCCATCACAATACCCGTGTCACTTAAAAAGTTAATATCAAGCAATACAGAAATCGGGCGTCGGGCAATCCAACACAAAACGACAAGCGAAAATACGATGGCAACCCGTTTTTCTGCCGTGCTCATGACACCTAACTCTTTTTGCAGATTAGACAAGTGTTTATCGACCGATGTATTCGCCGGAATATCGACTTTAAAGCTCCAGTGCGTTAGCGAATACCAAGCTAAAGGTAATAGACATAGCATCAAAGGAACGCCTACCAACATCCAGCTAGCAAAGGTGATTTTGATATCATATTGTTCATTTAAAAATGCAGCCAGCAAAGCATTTGGCGGTGTTCCTACAAGTGTTGCCATGCCACCGATGGTTGCTGCATAGGCAAGCCCTAAAAGCATTGCGGTTTGAAATGATTGGGTTTGTTGGTTGCTCAAATGTTGGTTATTTTCACCAATCACTTTGGCAACTGACAACGCGATTGGCATTAGCATCATAGTAGTCGACGTATTGGTCATCCACATGGAGAGCAGAGCGGCAACCAGCATAAAGCCGGCAATTAAGCGTTTTCCATCGGTACCTGCATAGCTTAAAATAACCAATGCTATGCGTTTGTGTAAGTGCCAGCGCTCTACCGCGAGTGCTAAAATAAAGGCACCTAAAAAGAGATAAATAATGGGGTTTGCGTAAGCTGATGTGGTTTCTGCAATACTAGAGACACTGAGCAAAGGAAAAGCAATGATAGGCATAAATGCCGTAACAGGAACGGGAATGGCCTCAGTTGCCCACCAAATAGCCATCCATAAAGCCACTGCAGCGACATTCCATGCTTGCGGCGACATGGTGGTTTGATTAGCGCCCAATATCATCATCAGTATGAATATAGCCGGACCTACAAATAAGCCGACGACTTGATAGCTTGCTTGTTGTGGTGGCGCATCAGGATTACTCGAATTGCGTTTGGTGGTATTCATTGGGCAAGCTTTACCTTTTTTCTTCAACATTAACAGTTACCACCGCTAATATGAAAAGGATTTTGTATAAAAGTCTGTCAATAAAGTGAACTTGCGCCTGATTGGTTGGCAGTGGAAAGCCTATTTAAGGCATTTTTACCTTTTTTAGGTTTAAAGGTAAAAAATGCTAAAGATGTAGATGATGATCACATTTACTATTGATTGCTAACTGCTGGCTTGTAAATAAACTGCTCTGGCTCAATAGATAGCATTTGCTGCATTAACGTTTGTGCCGCTGTTTGAGCAACATGCTTAATCAACTCCCTGTTGGTATTATCTCCCATTTCATAAGTAATTGAATGTATGTTGTACTCATCAGCAAGGTATTGTTTAAATATACCTCTGTTTGGGCTTGAGCCGGGTTTTGGGCGAACGGTAAATGAAGACACGGTTGCGTCTTTTAGTTGCTTCAACCAGTCCTCAGAAAAGGTCGAGGGTGCGACGGTATAATCACTTGGCATGGTGTAAAAAATATCTTGTTGGGTTGAGTGAAAATCCAATGCAAAGACGAGTTTTTGCTGTTCAACCAGTGTTTTATTTAACCAAGTTTGTACCTGTTGAGTTTCAACCTGAGTAAATTTCCCCCAATCTCTATTCAGATCGGTGCCTTTTGTGTTATGGCGCCAGTTTCCCTCAGCAACACCATCAGGGTTGAGATTTGGGATAATCATGACATTAAAACGCGCTAAAAAATCAGCATTAAGCTGCTGTTGGCTCGCCAGTTCTTCTACGAATGAAACCAGTGCTAGCGCACCGGTAATTTCAGGAGGATGTTGGCGACCAACGATTAAAAACCACTCTTTGTTATCAGGTTTAGAATGAACAAGTGCGTCGATGCGTCTACCGTCGGTTGACAAACCTAGCTGCTGAAGCTCAAACCCCGATTGTTTTGCTAGTGCTTGGTTCCACTGTGCATAAAACGCATTATCTATGACTTCTTGGCCTGCAATATAGAGGTCTTGTTGTTGCAGTTGTATGTTGATATGAATTGCGTTGTCTATTATGTCGAATGGAAGCGCCTGCCATTGCTTGCCGTCAATGCTCATTTTCGGTAAGTATCGTGGTTTTGCTTTTTCACCCTTAATAACAATGCTAATTTGCTGGTTTTCTATATTCTTGTTTACTACTTTAAATGCATACCAAGGACTTGGGTTAATTGGTCTGTTTTCTGGTTTGGTTACTAATTCAAAGTGGTTTTCGGTGAGTTGTTTACATTCGTCTATTTTGCCTGCTTCAAAGTCAGTTTTAAAGTGTACATTTTTGAATTCGCAAGCCTGTGTTGAAGTAGCAAAACAGAGTGACATTGCTGCTAACGCGATTGCTGCGGTAATTGACTTTGGCAGTCGCCATTTTCTGACCACATGAACAAACGCGATTGATGACGATAATGTTGGCATGGCTACGCTAATCCTTATTCTATTTATAAAAACCGGATGTCACTATCCAGCTCAATTTTTGCAATTTTAAGGCAATGTCTTCATCAAGGCCAGCGGTGAAAATATTTCCTTCGGGTGATTTTTGGTACAGGGCGGAGTATAGAACACAAGCCATTAAATACGTACCTGCATTACTTGGGTGTTTCAGATCTTCTCTATAAGTGAGTTTTGCATTATCGGCTGCTTTATTTGTAACTCCTAGTACGTCGGACACAAATAGGTCAATCTGCTCAAACTGTTGTTCTGCAACCCAAAAAGCGACACCCACAGGCACAACCAATATATTCAATTCATTGGCGAGTGAGGTATACGCATTTGCAAGCTCAATGCCCATGTCAGATTTGCCTTTGTATCCCCACGTCATTAACAGTATGGGTTTCAGATTGGCGTTTTGAACCTGTTTAACTGCCAGCTTAATGGCTTTTTGAAAACGCCCCTGTTTCTTTGTATTAATGGGCTCATTGCTGTGTCCCTGCAATACAACGGCTTGCCAAGTTCCTTGTGGCTTTGCTAATAAAAAATCTAGGTTGTCCAAGTGCTCATAAATATGGCCCCCAGATAGAGTAGATAACCGCAGTCTATTTTTACCCACCTTCCACTCGCCGCTAGCTCTAACTAGACTGCCAAGTTGGTTATGTACGCCGTTGTTATAAAAACTAAAGCTATTACCAACAAACAATGCTTTATTCACGTCGCTGGTGGGCTTGACAGTAGGTTGAATTAAGCTAGGTTTTTGTGCTTGTGCAGTTTCCAATACAAGCATGCTACATAGCGTGATGAGCACAAATAAGGCACAGCGCGACTTAGCCAAGTGAGCACTCATGAGAACACCCAAGGTGCCAACCATACAGCGACTATGCTGAGTAATATCATACCTATAATATTTAAAATAAGGCCTGCTCTGATCATTTGTGGAATGTTGAGTACACCTGAGGCGAATACAATTGCATT
>JBLIKA010000159.1:0-5087 GCA_047637355.1 Glaciecola sp.
TAAAACTTAAAACTTAAAACTTAAAACTTAAAACTTAAAACTTAAAACTTAAAACTTAAAACTTATCCGTTCTGCCTTGTTGACCTTGCTGATGCAAATAGGGCTCAACAGATTGCATTTACTTAGACAACCTAAAGACAGGTTTTGAGTTTACCTTGTGTTAGTTTGTTTTGCCTATTGAATTTTCATGCAGCTTAACTTCGTTGCATTTAGGTACAGGATTTAGTCGCCTGTAACTCGTCATTGTTCCGGGTGACTAAAAATGTAGTTTTTAAATGTGTTGGGTTTTATATGGTTAAGCCATTGTTGTTATCACGACTTTTTTTGATTAGCTCGTCACCAGCGGCATAATCACTTTTCGCCATGCGGTCATACAAAACCACGTTCGCCGTTGCTGCTAAGTTCATGCTGTTGCGGGTGGGAATATAAACAACATGATCGCACGCGTCAACAATGTGTTCAGGTACAGAGGCGTCCTCTGGTCCAAATATATAAAATGCATTTTCAGGATGCACAAATTCGGGTAACGGTATGGCTCCTTCCACTAACTCGATAACTACTTTACTGGCATCCTTTGGCGCTATAGCTAATAAGTCATCGACACCGATAGTAGGAATGATATGTCGCATGCGTCTGGTGTCAGCGTTAAAGTCTTTGGCATAACCAAATCGCTGGCCGGTGTAAAAAACAGCGCTGGCACCATAGCATCCGCAAGCACGCAGAATAGAAGCAACATTTGTAGCTGACTTTGGGTTTACTAGGCCAATGCTAACTAAGCCGTGCCCTGACCAACGTTTAAATTCGGTATGGGCTTGTTGTGCATCGACCAGATCAATGCTGGTTAAATGTTTCATAAGTTATTTCATTGTCTTTTTTTGCGCAAAGAGAGCTCATTCATTAAAATAATTTTAATTGAATACCAAGTCCAATTCGCTGTTGGTGTCTATTATAATCAATCAGCGAATCGCCATAGCCATTAAAGTATTGTAGTAACCAATCATATCTATCATTGATAGGGTAAGTCAGGTTGAATACTATACTGCCACGGTTGGTGTTGAACGAGAGATTATTAGTTAACTTAGTCAGTAAATTTACCTTTCCAATATTAAAGCCATATCCGAACTCAGCACGGCCAATGAAGTCGGTAATATCTGGATTGTCATCGCCCGTTGGATCTAGCTCAAATTCCTTGTTGTCTTCAGCCAATCGATACCAGCCTTTTAAGTAATAAAATGAGTCGACATCACTAAAAATGGCGGTTGCATAAATACGATTCCAACTTCTCGATTTTAAGCCACTTTGCCCATTTGATTGATGATTTAAACCAACGTTAAATTGATTAAATCGATAGCCAAATAAATCCCAATCTGTTTGCCATTGATAATATACTTCAGGTTCGTAGTTATTTTCTCGAAACGGTTTTGAGGTCTCGTCGTTGTAGACTTGCCAAAAAGAGATCAGCGTCATACCGAAGAATACGCCACTAGCATCATCATCCATCAAGTATAAAGGCATGCTGACACTTATCTGATATTTTGCTTCAAAGTTGTCGATATTCTCATCGGTTAGACCATCAACACTGATCGGATTAGGCGATTTTACGTGGGTGACGGGTAATAAGTAGTTTTGGCGATATTGTGAAATAGAAAATGGATTTACGTTAGATTCTTTCACACTTTTTTCGCGTTTGTCTAAGATTGATTCAGTTGTCCGATTATCATCACTAGCTTCTTTAACCACTTTTCTAACCGACTTAATTAGTGCTGATTCTACATCCGGTGGCGGAGGTTCTTGCTCTTGATTCGTTGTCTTTTGAGAGGATAGTGTTGCTTGATCTGGGGATGGATTATCTTGAGCGAGTGCTGAGCTTGAATAAACGAGCGCAAGAGCCCAAACACTAATGAGGCATTTACTAACTGTTTTCAAACCGGTTCCTTTATTCGGTATTATTTTTGCACATGATACACTGAATAAGTTTACAGTTCGATTATTTGACCTTCGCGAGCACCAAAACAGACAAGATCCATTCCACCAATTTCTATTACTATATTGCAATAAGCAATGATTTCGTCGATATCGTCATCGGTGCGTTCAGGGTCATGACTATACAGCGCGAGTTGTTTGACTTCACAAGCCATCGCTAGTTTTACCGCTTCTTCGGCAACACTATGACCCCAACCAGACTTTGCCGGCATGTCAGAGACCAAGTATTGAGCATCATGGATGAGAATATCTGCACCTTTTGCAAACTGAACGAAATCTAAAAAGTCGGTTTGTTTGTTATAGGGAGGGTAGAGCTCATTGTCAGTGATATAAGCAATTTTATGACCATTTTCTCTAATGGTATAACAACTACCACCACCGGGATGGTTCATTTTCAACCTACTGACAAGACCGTTACTGATGTACCATTCATCTTCATTTTCCTGCATTGGACGAGGGATCACTTGGATTGAAGCTGCAAGATCATTTTTGTGCACCGGAAAATACGAACCTGTCATTTGATCAAGTACCGCTTCGGGTTCCTTTAAATCAGTTAACCCCGGGGTAATCAGTATTTCGCGATTGGCTTGATAAATGGGAATGAAAAAGGGAAAACCTTGAATGTGATCCCAGTGATTGTGGCTCAACAAAATGTGCACAGGTGTTTTTTTACTAGCCAACTTTTTACCGAGTTCGCGTATTCCAGTGCCTGCATCCAATACAATGTCGGTGCCATCATCAAGCTCGACATGCACGCATGCAGTGTTACCACCGTAGCGCACAAATTCAGCGCCGGGTGCTGGTGTAGAGCCGCGAACCCCACAAAAAGTTATCTTCATAAATGCTTTAGCCTAAATTTTTAATATACTCAAGAAGGTTATCGACCTCTAGCAAGGTTTTATCACCTGATTTTCTATTTTTTATTTCAACTTGGTGATTATCAAGATTACGTTCGCCAATTACAACGCTGTAAGGTATGCCAATTAATTCCATATCATTAAACATAACACCTGGGCGCTCCTTTCTGTCATCAAATAATACTTCGATACCAGCGTCGCATAAGTCTTTGTAGAGTTTTTCAGCAACTTCTTCGACTCGCGGAGACTTGTGCATATTCATTGGGATAATAACAATATTGAAGGGCGCAATGCTCTGAGGCCAAATAATCCCGAATTTATCGTGGTTTTGCTCAATGGTTGCAGCGACAATGCGCGTCACCCCGATACCATAACAGCCCATTTGCAGTAAATCATATTTACCCGATTCGGTCAGAACACCGCAATTCATTGCTTTCGAGTATTTATCACCAAGCTGAAAAATATGACCAACTTCAATGCCTTTGGCAATGGCTAAAGTACCTTCGCCATCGGGTGATGGGTCGCCGGCGGCAACGTTACGAATATCGGCAACTTCATATGTTTTTACATCTCTGTGCCAATTTGCTCCGGTAAAATGCTGGGATTCTTTATTTGCACCACAAACAAAATCTGACACATTTTGCGCACTGCGATCAACAATGATTGGTATAGTAAGCTCAACTGGGCCAAGAGAACCAAATCCACAGTGTAGTTTTGCTTTTACTGCTGTTTCGTCAGCCATTTGTAACGGATATGCAACATGCGCTAATTTTTCTGCCTTTATCGTATTCAAGCTGTGGTCGCCGCGTAATATTAAAGCCACAAATTCGTGTTCAGATTTTTCATCGGCCTTCACTATTAAGGTTTTTACGGTTTGTTTTACGTCGCAGCCAAGCAGCAAAGAGACGGCCTGAATTGTCTTTGCATCAGGGGTATCGACAAGTATGAGTTGCGCAGAACCTTGTTTAACTTCGCCCAATGCTAGGGCTTCGGCCAATTCAACATTAGCTGCGTAGTCAGAAGTATCACTATAAGCAATATCATCTTCCCCTGAGTCTGCAAGCACATGGAACTCATGAGACACTGCGCCTCCAATTGAACCCGAATCGGCAATAACCGGACGATAGGCCAATCCAATACGTTCAAAAATATTGCAATATGCTTGATGCATTTGCTGATACGTCTGATTTAGACTCTGTGCGTCAATATGAAAAGAATATGCATCTTTCATAATAAACTCTCTGCTACGCATGATGCCAAAGCGGGGACGGACTTCGTCACGGAATTTAGTCTGAATTTGATATAAATTTAAGGGTAATTGCTTATAACTGCTGACTTCGTTTTTGACTAAACTAGTAACTACTTCTTCGTGCGTAGGGCCGAGCACAAAATCTCGATTGTGGCGGTCTTTTATGCGCAATAATTCAGGACCATAATCGTCCCAACGACCAGACTCCACCCAAAGATCGCCTGGCTGAACTACCGGCATCGATATCTCGATAGCGCCCGCTTTATTCATTTCGTCTCTCACAATTGCTGCTACTTTATTCAATACTCTTAGCCCAGTCGGGAGCCAGCTATATAAACCTGATGCAAGTTTGCGAACCATTCCTGCGCGAAGCATAAGTTGATGACTAATGATTTCAGCTTCAGCTGGTGTTTCTTTCTGGGTGGCGAGTAAATATTGAGAGGTACGCATGGTGTTTCGATGACCTTGAAGTTTTTTCTAACGATGTCAGAGGCTAAAATTAATGTAATTGATAAGTTTAGCAGTGGTCAGAGTGGCAACAAAGGATAAAATGAAGAAACCCTTTATTTATTTTAATATTTCGATTTTGTGGAGTGAATTATATGCTTGAACTAAAACCTTTGTTAAAGCCTAGTGCGTTTCAATATCAAGAACATAATTTATTGTGTCGCGCACTTGCCATTTAACATCGACATTGTACAAGAGTACCGAATATATCTTTTCATCCTTTATGCTACTTTTATAGGCAGGGCGGGGATCCTGCTCTAGAACATTATTGAGTACGACTTCAAAATCAGGGTAATTATTAAGTAAGGTCTTGAGCTTTGAATATGCAAGCGGTGAGTAGTTAACTTGCATTTTCTTTGTGGGTGCACTTTCAGCATATCCAGAAATTGCGTCAGTAACAGAGTCTGCATAATGTATGTAGGGTTTAATATCTATAATGGGCGTTTGATCTAGCAAATCGACGCCCGCAACTTCGAGCTCATTATATTCAT
>JBLIKA010000160.1:0-5039 GCA_047637355.1 Glaciecola sp.
TATAACATTATTGGTTGGTTAGCGGTATCTGCCAGTGCTAACGTAATAGCAGATTCAAAAAGTGACTTAAGCATTAGCGGTGAAGTTAACGCAGGATTAATTAACAATTCAGCATTGAGTGTGGACGAGATTGATAATGTGTCTGACGAGAGCGATAGTGGTAACGAAATCGGCATAACACTTAACGCACAATGGTTGCCAAATGAAAAATTCAAACTGGGTACGGGATATTCTTATCAACAACAAAATTACAATAAATTCAGTCAATTTGACCTGGCACTTCATCAAGTCAACGTAGATACCAGCTACCAATTAAATACGGGCGAAATCGGGGTTAGACTTGATGTCGCTACAGCAAGCTTGACGACGAAGACATTCTTGGATTTTCAACAGGCTACTATGTATTACGGTTTATTTATTCAGCCACAAACATATGTGCGTACCAGCTTCAAAATCAAGAATAAATCATTTGCAGAATTAACCGATAGAGATGCAGAGGCTTTGGCCGTATCGGCCGATATATTTCACTTTACCAATAACGCGAATACGATGTTGATGGTTGGCTTTAATATCGAAAGAGAAACAGCAATTAATGAAGCCTTTACGTTTAAAGGACTGGGGTTTGGTACTAAAGTTTCACACAAGTTTACATTATTCGGATTAGGTTCTCAGATTGGCCTAGATTGGCGCTACCAGGTTAAAGATTATATGAGCATTGAAAACTTTGAAGCTGAGTCTCAAGATGAATCCGAAAGAGATGAAAATAGACAAGTCATTACTGCAACTTGGTCCGTTAATATATTAGACGATTTAGCCATCAAGACAGAATTAGAAAGCGGAGATTATGGGTCTGACCAAGACAGCTTAACTTATAAACAAAACGTAGCAAGCGTAGGTATTAGCTATAAATGGTAGTGCTGTTAGCGATTAGCGCCTTAAAACCCGTCGATTCGCTTACCTGTCTTGACTGCATTGCTCCGAGACAACTTGTTCAAGGATGAACAATGACATTCGCCAAGAGAAAGCGTCTAGCTTGGCTCGTCATTGAAATTACTGCATTTATTGCTGTTATTTTTACCCCGCCCAAAAGTATAAATCAAATCGCTTGTTTTCAATAAGTTGACAGTATCGCCATAACCCTAAATAATCTAGAGCAAGCGACACAACAATAATGCTTAATTACCTTAGGATCATCATGGATAAACAAGTCAGCGCGCGCAGCACGAGCCAAAAAGCATTACGCATCAATTTAGACGAAAAAAAATACGGTACGATCGTTGAGATTGGCGCAGGCCAGGAAGTGGCGAGACAATTTTTTCTCGCCGGTGCCGCTGCAGGAACAATTGCTAAAACCATGTCGGCTTATGATATGAAATTTTCTGACGCTATTTACGGCGTTCAAGAAGATCGACGCTACGTGAGTAAGTCCAGAGTCCAAGCGATGATGGATCAAGAATTTAAACTCGTGGTTGATCGAGTTGGTGATATTCGTTCCAAGTCCTCACGCTATTTTGCATACGCTGCCACGGTCGCTGCAAAGAGCTTTAAAGGCGATAATGAGTGTCATGCTTGGTGTGGCATAAGAGTTCAAATGTACCCCGGTGCTGAAGCCTCTGAAATAACTATACATGTTCGAATGTCTGACGATAACGCAGAAGCCCAGCAACAAGCATTAGGGGTAATCGGTGTTAACCTTATATATGCTGCATTCTACTATTTTGAAAATCCTAGAAAAATCATTGATTCGTTGACTGACAATATAAAAAGCAACCGTATTGAAGTCGATTCAATTGATTTTCAAGGTCCCTATTTTGAGGACCTAGATAATAGAATGAAAAATATTCACTTAATTAGAAGCTGGAAAACACGGGCCATAATGTTGAAACCTGATGGTTCAGTCGCTGTGCCCGCAGAATTACTTTACAAAAAGAATGTACTAACGATCCGCGGCTCCTTCCGGCCAGTGACAAAGCTAAATATAGATATGATCGAACAGGGTAAAAAATCTTTCTATGAGCTTGAAGATGTGACACCCGAGAACTCCATTGCCATTGCTGAAATTTCACTTAACGATGCGAAAGGTAATGACGCCAACTTTTCAGAACAAGATATTATTCAGCGTGTGCAAGTTTTGAATTCACTGGGTTATCATGTGATGGTTTCAGACTACACCCGCTACTTTTCGCTGCGCGCATACTTTCGCCAATACACTAACCTTAACATTGGTATCGTGGTGGGCATGATAAACGTCAAGCAAATTTTTGATGAAGATTTTTATCGTGGTGTCGAAGGCGGCATCTTAGAGGGATTTGGTAAACTATTTCCTGACCACACACGTTTATTTGTTTATCCGGAGCTTAATTCAGAAGGTGAAATTAGTGAGTTCACCGATGTAAAGGTGCCCGAGCACTTACGCTTTTTATATCGCCATTTACTCGAAAACGGTTTCATTTCCGGAATCGAATGCAGTGATAAAGCATTGTTTAAAATATTCTCCCGGAGCATATTAAAGCAGATCCCCAAAGGACGGGGTTCTTGGGAGAACTATCTTCCCGAAGAAGCCGTCAATGAGATTGTAAATCATAAATTCTTTGGGTTTAGAGACCAATAGATAGCCTCTATTTGAATATTAGTTATTGCCCCTTTCAACGGGTGTTGATTATGTAGACTTTAGGTTATACTCGCTTTTTTGCACTATCTGCATTTTCGGAACCGTTATGCGTTCAATCCTTGTATCTATCTTAGCCCTCTTTTTGGCTATTTTTTTGTTGCTATTAGGCAACAGTTTGCTCACTACGCTGTTGGTTTTACGCGGCGTTTCAGAGGGTTTCTCTGGGCAATTTTTAGGTATACTTACGTCGGTCTACTTTTTAGGCGCATTCGTAGCAACGTTACTTGCTTCTAATATGATAAAGCGCATGGGTCATATTCGCTGTTTTACGTTCTGCACTGCCTTGCTTGGATGCAGCGTTTTAGCTTACGTTCTCTTCGTCTCACCAGTGGCATGGTTGTTTATTCGATTTTTTACCGGTTTTGGTATGTTTGTTGTGTATACCGTGGTCGAAAGTTGGCTAAATGGTCAAACGCAAGATACATATCGCAGTCGCGTATTCTCCATCTATACCCTCATCAATTTAATCGCTGTTGCCGCTTCACAGCAACTATTGTTGGTCGACAATGCCACTAGCTATACGCTTTTTATCATCGCTAGTTTTCTTATCACCGCGGCTGTTATGCCAATATCGTGGACACGTTTACAACAACCGCATGTGGCCGTCGATATGCCATCGATGAGTATTCTAAAAGTGTTTGATGCTGCGCCCGTAGCCGTAACTGGCTGTTTAGTATCGGGCTTAATTATGGGGCCATTTTGGGGATTAACACCATTATTTGTGAGCGAATTGGGCTACACTAATCAAGAATTAGCTGCTTTTATCTCGCTTTCTATTCTTGGCGGCGCTTTGATTCAATACCCAGTCGGTCGTTGGTCAGATTACATGGATCGCCGACGCGTTATTCTGTTTACTTTTGTACTAGGCGCTCTAGTGGCATTATCGATGGTAATTTGTGCCAAATATTTTTCAGACCAACGTGGGTTAATAACTGTCCTTTCAGCGATTTTTTGTGGACTTGTACTGGCTGTTTATCCTATATCGGTCGTCCACCTCGTGGATCGAATTAATAAGGACCATCTGGTCGCTGGCTCCAGTAGCCTATTAATGATTTATGGTTTAGGATCTTTTATTGGCCCCGCTATTGCTGGATTTGCACTAAAATATATGGGCGTAAGCGCGCTGCCCGCCTACTATCTATTCGTCCTAGTGATATTTAGTTTCATCCTAATAGTGCAATTAATCCGCTCACGCATCGTTGAAATACCGGAAGACCATGAAAGTCGATATGCTGCGATGGTGCGTACATCACCAAATGTACTCCCCATGCACCCCGAATCTGAAGAGGTGTTGGATATACCAGAAGAGCGTCGCAGCGAAGATAATGCGGACCAAAAAGTTAGCTGAAAATTTAGCATAGGATAGATTTTTGACACTGGCAGAGTGAATGTATACTCCTAAATAAATCCTTCGCTACATAATCTGCTGTGCAGCACTTTAATATGTTGCGGTCCAATTTCACAACAGCCACCAATAATCGATGCACCATTTCTGACCCAACTCATGGCATGTTCCGCATACTGCTCGGGGCTCAAATCTTGGCGCATTTCAAGGGTCTCTACAGTGTCTCCAGGATACAATGACTCTACAGATACAAAGCCATTAGCATAAGCACCAAACAGCCCATTTTGCTTACTCAATAACGACCAGCATTCACTTATTGCTTCTGGTTGACTGCAATTTAATAATGTAGCTTGAGTATTCAAAGACTCAAGCGCCAGCAAGGCATCTTTTAACGATTCCCCACTGCGTAATTGCTCAGGATGGTCGTCACTGACAGTGAATGCAAGCCATACCGGTTTGCCACTTTCAATTGCAGCCGTGCATGCAGCAAGCGCCTCGGTTATAGATGACATTGTTTCGCATATAAATAGATCGCTCGCTGGCGATTGCAGTTCAACAAGGCGACGGTAGGTAGCTAATGAGTTATCGAACGACAGGGACACTTCTGGCCGATAGCTAGCAACTAATGGTGGCAGACAGCCTGCTATTTTAACCTCATCACACTGAGCCAAGTCAATCGCCTCTCGCGCTGCATTCATGGCTCGCTGATGAAGCGGAGCTAATTGAGAAAGCTGATTCTCTCGTTTTAAGCGCTGGGGTGTTGCAGTATAAGTGTTAAGCGTGATTACACGCGCACCGCTATCGATGAACTCATGATGCAGATCTCGAACAAGCACTGGCTCATTCAACATGATGTCAGCAGACCACATAGGCGTTACCGCACGTGAACTTCTGCGCAATAATTCTTGCCCCATGCCTCCATCAAGTAACGTGATACTGCTCATTTACTTCCCTCTTATTTATTTGTATGACAAACCCTCTCAGCGGTATTGTATTGCCTATGAATTGTATTGCAACTGCTAA
>JBLIKA010000161.1:0-4914 GCA_047637355.1 Glaciecola sp.
GCATCAGCGGCCGGTTTAAGAGATATTTTCACCGATAGCGCGGGCGAATTTGAAACCTTTCCTATTGGTGATGAACGCTGCCAATATACGCTAAATGCAACCACTTGCGGCGGTATTGATGGGCAAGGTACGTATAGACTTAATTTAAATGCAGATCGCGATTTAAGTTCAAAGTTACAACGCTCTAGCGTATTTGTTTTTGTTAACCACGAATTTGAAAATGGCACGGAAAGTTTTACAGAATTATCTTACTACAAATCAAAAACAAATTTGCGGCGCCATGCTACTTCACCATTCGCGACATCAGCATTGCGTGTTGGCGCCGAGAACTATTACAACCCATTCGGTCCTTGTGGCTCACCTAACAGGCTAGATGCCGCACTGATACCAGATGTACCATGCAGTGGTCTAGAACTGATTATTGATAACTACCGGTTTGCCGAACAGCCCCGTATTGTGAATAACGACGGTGACACCTACCGATTCCTGCAGGGCTTCAGAGGCTCATTTGGCGAGTGGGATTGGGAAGCGGCGTTATTGCACTCAAAAGCAACGACAGATGACATTACTTCAAATCGTGTCTCTAACCTCTTAATAACAGAGGCGTTATTTGACCCTACTCCTGCTGCATATAACCCATTTAGTGGCGGTGTAGACTCCAATATTGAACGTGCATTGGTCGATGTTTTTCGTAAAAGTGAAACTGAATTAACAATGATTGATGCGAAATTCGCAAATGCTGACATTTATGAGTTACCCGCTGGCCCATTAGGTTTTGTAATTGGTTTCGAATATCGTGAAGAATCATTTAAAGATGATCGCGACGACCGTCTGGATGGCACCATCGTATTTACAGATTTTGAGGGTGATACCTATCCTTATGTTTCTGACGTTGTAAACTCAAGTCCAACGGCTGATAACAGTGGCGAAAGAGAGGTTGTTTCAATATTTGCTGAACTACAAATTCCCGTGTTTGAAAACTTTGATATGCAAGCTGCAATTCGTTACGAAGACTTTTCTGATGTTGGTGACACTACCGTTGGAAAAGTAGCCTTTGGTTATCGCCCTATCGAGTCTTTGCTTTTAAGGGGGTCATGGTCACAAGCTTACAGAGTGCCTAATTTGGTAACCATTAATGAAAGTATTGTGGCGCGCAACAATACACGCACCGACTATGCATGCTTATACGCTGCAGAAAATGGTGGCGATATTGAGCAAAATACGCTTGATTGCACAAATTCAATACAACGTATTGCGCAAGGCAGTAATACACTTAATCCTGAAGAATCCATCAATACATCTTTAGGCTTTGTGTTTACCCCAAATGAAGACATTACTGTTACCTTTGATTACTGGTCAATCAAAAAAGAAAATACGATTGGGTTGTTTGGTGAAGAAAACCACACACTGTTAGATCTATTACTGAGACTTGACAATGGCAACGCTAATTGTGCTTCAGCGCAGTTCAACCCAGCAGTATCCCGAGATAATGCTGGCGCAGGCGAAGCTGCAATATATGAAGCTGCAGGAATTTGCCCTGCAGGCGATATTCGCTTTATTGACGACCAATATGCCAACCTAGATGAGCGTAATTTAGCGGGCTATGACATTGGTGTTTATTATGATTTAGACACTAAGGCAGGTAAATTCAAGTTCAGCTACAATGGTTCTTTCATTGAAGAATTTGAACAGAAAGCTGGCGGTGATGCGGCTATTCTGGTGCAAGCGCAAGAAGCGGGTCAAATACCGCTTAGCTATCCTGTAGCTGGCTTTGCAGACTTGATTGGACAAGACGGTAACCAAGAACAGCGTCATTCGGCAAGAGTCTCATGGAGAAAGGCTGCGTTTGGTGCTTCGTTAAGTGGCAACAGAATTGGTAGCTTTTATCAAAGTTCATTAACACTAGAGGACGGCACTCGTTATATCATCCCAGCGATGACAACTTATAACGCGACATTTGATTACCGCTTTGATGTGAATAACGTTGATACTCGTCTTCGTTTGGGTATTCGTAACCTAACCAATGAACGCGCGCCACTGTCGGACAACTATTTCGGCTTTTTTGCTGATGCGCATCGTGACTTCGGTCGCAGCTATTACTTAGACTTCCAATCTAAATTTTAGCATCATTATAGGTAGGCGTTCTTTAATTAGGCGCCTACCTACATCCTCTTTTATTCCCCTTTTACACACAAGGTAATCGAATGAGCACTAGCTTGCCTGAAACAACCGATTTAAATCGTGGGCCTTACCAAGATATTGGTCTCCTATTAGGCCCCGTAATTTTTGTTATTATGATGTTACTTGGTAATTTGCAAACTACGATGGAACCCGCGGCATGGCGTGTCGCTGCTGTAGGCATTTGGATGGCTATATGGTGGGCAACAGAAGCATTACCGGTTCCTGTCACTGCATTTTTACCCATTGTTACTTTCCCTTTTTTAGGGATCAGTAGCTTAGCTGAAGCAACCTCAGCTTATGCAAATCCGATCATTTACTTATTTTTAGGTGCCTTCATACTAGCGCTTGCCGTTGAGCGCTGGAACTTACATAAACGTATTGCCCTCGCCATACTGAGTTATACGGGCACCGATGGACGTCGCCTAATTGGTGGGTTTATGGTTGTTGCAGCCCTACTATCAATGTGGATGACAAACACGTCCACCACCATGATGCTCATGCCAATAGCACTCTCAGTTGCCAAAGTGATTGCGGATAACAATACACATTTGAATCCTAAACAAACTAAATCTTTCCAAACAGCCATGTTGCTCGGGCTTGCTTATGCTGCAACGATTGGTGGCCTTGCCACATTAGTTGGTACACCACCAAATGCCCTTTTAGCGGCATTTTTAAGTGAAAACTATGATATTAAAATTACCTTTGCAAGTTGGATGCTAGTCGGCGTTCCGGTGATGCTTTGCATGCTGCCCCTAGCTTGGTATTCACTCACTCGCTGGAGTTTCAAAATAGATATTCCAGCCAATCCCGCCGTTAACCAGCACCTCAACAAATTGCGTAATGAATTAGGGCCGATGACTAAAGCGGAAAAACGTGTCGCGGTTCTATTTTCACTTGTTGTTTTATTTTGGATTGCCCGTCGTCCCATTTCCACCCTGCTAGGCATCGATTTCCTCACTGATACGGGTATTGTAATGACCGCCGCATTACTCCTATTTTTGCTTCCTAGTGGTGATACATCACAACCACAACTTATGATATGGCACGATGTAAACCGTTTGCCTTGGGGCGTCCTCATATTATTCGGTGGTGGTTTAAGTTTAGCCGCAGCAGTCTCCTCAACAGGCCTTGCTACTTGGCTTGGAGGGAACTTAACTTATTTAGATACCTTCGGTATTTTTGCTTTGATTATCGCAGCAACTGGCTTAGTCATTTTCCTTACAGAACTAACCAGTAATGTTGCCACTGCAGCTACCTTTTTGCCCGTCGTTGCTGCCGTCGCTATAGAGTTGGGTGTGTCTCCGTTGTTGCTTTGTGTGCCTATTACACTAGCGGCAAGCTGTGCCTTTATGTTACCCGTTGCCACCCCACCCAATGCCATTGTATTTGCCTCTGGCGTAGTGAGTATCCCGCAAATGGTGCGAGCAGGCTTGATACTCAATATTGTGGGCATGGTGCTATTAAGTTTCGTTGCGGTTTGGTTAGCACCTTTGGTGTTCTCGTAAAACCTGTTTTAACGTATGACATGACGGTTTTTGAGATTATAACTGCATGATGCTTTGAACTGTGACATCAAGAGGTTTTAAAATATGAATAGTATAATAGTTAATTTTTTTGCATTGGTTGTGCTATCTACCCTGTCATTAAATGGGCTTGCACAAAACCAAAAGACATCGCTAATTCAACCCACTGTTGTGCCTGTTGATGAGGTAAAAAAAATCCTCTTCATCGGTAATAGTTTTAGCTTTTATAATAATGGCGTACATAACCATCTTGGCAGCTTAATTAGAGCTAATGATGAATGGCAAGCAAATGAAAACAGACTGCGATTATCAACATTGTCGGGGGGATACATACATGAACATTTAGATGACTTGCGCTATTTGCTAAATAAACCCAAAGGCACTTGGCAAGCGGTTATTTTACAAGGACACAGCAATGAGCCTATTGAACAAAAAACGCATGAGGGATTTAAAAATTCCATTAAGCAAGCTGTAAAACTGATTAAGGAACAACAACTACAACCTATATTGCTCATGACTTGGGGCTACAAAGGTCAACCTGATATGGGTATTGAACTTGCAAATGCATATACTTCTCTAGCTAATGAGTTGGATGTATTAGCCGTTCCTGTTGGTTTGGCTTTCTGGGCTGGTGAACAACAGCTTCCTGAGATTGAGCTATTTGTACCCGATGTATTGGGGGTGAAAAATAAAGCAAGCGTCAACGCTGAACTCACTTACAGAAAGGTGCTGAGACACCCAAGTAATGCTGGTACATATTTAATGGCTTGTGTTCTTTATTCTGCTTTGTACCAAAAATCACCCGAAGGGAATATTTTCACGGCAGGAATCGACAAAGACATGGCCTTGAAGTTGCAAAAATTAAGCTGGACAGTGACATCTGGTTTTTATAAACAGAATAAAAAATAATGTACTAGTGCCAACATGATCTTTATCAATGAAAGTTGTTGATGTGAACAGCAAATTACAGCAGTCAAACTTAGTGACTGTAGCGTTTCAACCACCTTGACTGTGCAATTTCGTTGTTTTTTCCTAGTTAGCCTGCCCGTCAGCTCTGACGGGCCAAACATTAGTCAATTGAATAACTAAAGTAATTTTACTTTGGCTTTTCTCAGTTTCAAACTTTAGGAGATTTTAACAAAGTCCCGGTGGGATAAACCAGGGATTGCAAGACGTTTCAGTTTCAAATATTAATACATGCGCACAAAAT
>JBLIKA010000162.1:0-4868 GCA_047637355.1 Glaciecola sp.
AGTGACTCTTTGTATGATGTTATTTGCGCCATATACCACAGACCATTTCGCTCACCAATAATATCAAGCGTGAGAAGAGGTACTGCTATCATAATGGAGGCCAATGCTAACCCTAACAGAGCTGACTTATCAGGGAATATCGTGATAACAATTAGCGAAGCCGAAATAACTAAAAGCTCACCCCATTTATACAGCGCCCAATTTTGGTTAACGCTTATTATTCTTTCAAGTTCTTGTTGAAAGTAGGTGGTGGCATCTAATTGCGCTAGTGTTAGTTCTCGCTACATAGGTTATTTTTCTACTATTATGGCTAAACGATAGTGAATTAACGGCTTTTGCATCGGGAATATCTTTAACTAATTCAGATGCTTTTGTTTGGTAATTTTGTAAGGCAACCGTGTCAGACAAATTATGTCTTTTTTGCAAAAAAGCAGCATCTGTATACATAGTTTTGATCAGATCATTTTCTGCATAGGAAATTACTCTAAAGGGCAAATCTAGGCCAACCAAAGTATTCTGTCAACTAAATCCGTATTAAGTGCAATATCAGAAAATAAAGCCACTCGACTTGCTGCAAGTTCAGCATCTTCTTTTTCAGCTAAACGAGAGTGATCTATGGTTAGTAGTTGTGTTAAATTTTGCTCTTCAGCTGCTTTGCTAACCAAAATAACTCTGTCATCTACCGCGGTTAAGTCAACAGCGCGCTGTAGGCTTTCATCGCCTGCTCCACAACCTGATAATGTAAAGCCAACTACTGCAGCTGTGATAATTGTCTTTATATTGAATATCGTCATGATCAACTTCTCCGAACTGGTTGGTATCTAATTAACTACATAAATTGAGTATTTGTGGTGTTCGTATATATTCTATCCTTTTGTTAATAAAATTATTTTGTTGGGTTACTACTTGAATAATAGCATCTGCAACGTCATGTGCTTTTACCGGTTTGAAATCAGCCAACACACCAATCATTAAAGATCTTACCATGTTCAAAACACATTGAAGTACTTTCTCATCTTTTCTTGGTTCTTCACGAGACCCGACTAATGAACCAGGATGCATAAATGTGACTTTTTCAAACTTAAGTTGTTGTAACTCCTCTTCCATTTCACCTTTGCAACGAAGGTAGTGCGAACGAGAACTAACAGAGGCTCCTAAACAAGAGACAACAATAATATGTTTCACCCCGAACTTGTGCATATCTTTGGCAACGTTAACCACTAAATCGACATCAATCGCTCTAAGCTTTTCTTTGCTTCCTGCTTTTTTTAACGTTGTTCCTAATGCGATCACACCAATAATTGGCAAGCTAGGTACATCACCTTTAGAAGGTATTGATAAATCAGGGCTCAACCATTGAGTCAACTTTCTATGCTCTATTGTTATAGGTCGACGTGACAGAGAGTAGATGTGTTCAACACTTTCATTATCTAGTGCTATTTCTACAGCTGATTTACCGATGAGCCCAGTCGCGCCAGCTATTACGATTGATAAACGGTTAGTCATGATGTCTCCTAATTAAATAGTTATTTGTTTGATACGCCAAAAGAATAATGAGATCATACACAAAGCAAACCGATCGGTCTAGCCTGTTATTCAACCAAAAGTAAAACTAGACCGTTCGGTATGCAATCATTTATAATATTCACTAAATTGCCTAGGAGTTATAACATTGAGAGATTTAAAACAGAAATTACTCAATGTAGGTTTTGACATCATTAGCGAACAGGGTTTCGCCGGTGTTGGAGTCATGACAATTATAAATGCTGCATGTGCAACAAAAGGTTCTTTCTACCACCATTTCAAATCAAAAGATGATTTTGGTCGTATATTACTGGATGATTACTTTGAAGAACATTTAGCGAGTCTGACTCAGTTTTTAACGAATGCAGCAATAACTCGCCAAGAAAGAGTTATTGCTTATTTTGAAAACTGGTGCTCGACGAAAGTAACTGATGATTTTCAGATTAAATGTTTAGTTGTTAAGTTATCGGGTGAAATATCAGGTACATCGAATGACATGCAAAAATCACTTAATAGTGGTGCTGAAAAATTAATTTCTTGTATGTCTGATTTTTTTGAACAAGGTATCATAGAAAATGACTTTTCTTTAAAAAATAGCTATGACACTTCTAGAGCCATTTACAGCCTATGGCTTGGTAGTACATTACTTTGTGCGTTACAGAAATATCGTTCCATATTAGATAGTGCGATAAAAGAAACTAGACGCTTAATCCTGTAATATGCTAATTACGCTTAAATAAAGTGCCGTTACATATAACGGCACTTTTCTATTATATTCTCTATCAAATTGACTATTAACGTAGATGAGCAGGCGTTTTAGATTTATCACGATTGATGTAGTAATAAATATAAATTAGTGAATAAAAAGTAACGAATCCATCAAGCGCAAATACACCACTCCAGCCGTAAAACCAGTCATAATCATTCACGCATACGTTGTAGAAGAAGAGCCCAACAAACATTGCTTTTTCAAAGCCACTATAAATCATGGTTGAGGTTCTTAATGATTTATACTTTGCCGATGCCATCAGTAATATACCGATACAGCCGACCATTACTCCCCAATACTAATACGTTGCCTGCAAGTAACGTTTATTTTCCATCATGGTTTCATCATAGAAAAATAAATTTGTCATACTCCATTCAGGCGCTAAAAAGGTAAGAAATGCAGTAGCAGTTAAAAACCCAGTGATTAACAAGTAACCTCGAATTGTCTTTTCAAAAAAACGTTCTAACATATTTATTATCCGTGATCATTTTGTGTGAATCCCAGTTCCATCTTGAGCAACTAGGATTTAGTGATGCAGTAGATAAATGCTAAATTCCCAGCGCTTTCCTACTTGTCATTACACCAATAATTGTTAGGATTTTCATAATGTACTTCGACGTTGGAATGCATATAATATAGGCAAAACTAACCATTCGGTCTATTTGTATGTTGTGATCATTTGTAACCCTGAAGGATCTTGAATGCATCAGCTCATAATGAATATAACCTAGCCACTGTATGATTAAATAGCCATCAATTATTTGATCTTAGGTTCCCATGTCTGTTGAAAAAAGACAAGGCAGCTTAATCGATACGCCTACTATCACTGCATTTTACGTTGTGTTAGTAGAGCTTATTTTAGTTGTCAAAGCTGACTTATAGTTTCGGTTTTTTAAATAAATTATAATTATCAATAAGTTAATGTTAGTACTGACGTTTCTCCTTTGTAATTGAAGATGGCGCCGTCTAAGTAATGTTGAATAATATTTCTAAGGCGCTCTGGGGGCGTTAGCGCCTTAGAATTAATACCCTAAATTTGTTTGAAACTTGAATGATTCGAATGACTGCTTTGGGTGTTTGAGATCTAATTCCGTGTAAAAATTTTCGGCACAAGCTCAATTGTGAATGGATGTGAGTTTTTAACTCAAAAGCTAACTTCCGCTTTTGGCTAGTTGAAGAAATCTCTAATGATCACTAGCTTAATGTTAACAAAGATACGGTAGCGGACGTTCCACTAATTCGTTTTTATGACTTTTCTGTGCGCAAAGCGGAAGTGGTTGCAAGTGAGATTAAACTTCCGCAGTTGGCTCGGTAGCGGTCATTTCAGTTTGGCTAAACGTTACAACAATTTATGACGATTTCTTGAAAACCTTAACATAAACTAACCACCCAAACATAAATGTAAGCACAGTCACGATAGGTGCCATTAAAATGAAATCTGTGCGAAGTGCCTCAGGTAAAACATTGCTATTACCACCAAAAAATATAAAGGTAGCGATGAGCAGCGCAAAATGCATCCGCCACAAATGGCGAATTAATCGTTTCGTCCCGACAAGTACTTTAGTGACAAGCAGCTGATAATCCCAGTAGGCTAGAAAAGCCGAAAAAATAACAAAGATAAGATAACCAGGGTATGGTGGCTCTGATGATGGGTAATGCCAATTTAAGCTCCATCCTAATATGGAGAAAATCAAAGTGGCAATACCAATAGTACTAATGACATAAAAGCCAACTTTGTCAAACACGGTAACTCTCGAATCCTTTCGCGCCATAGCGTACCAGCCGGTTAACAATAAATATAAAGAGAATATTGCTAGAAGAAGGGTAAGTTGCAGCGAGCGCGCAAACGTTAAATATATTCCACTAAAACAAAGTGCTAACATAGTGTAAAAGAATATTTTACCTGCGAACTTATGTAGTGTCTTACCTTTAGGGAGCAGCATGGCAGCAAATCCCCCCACAACGGCTAAGGTTCCTACAGCTAAGTGTAATTGGGCGATAATAGGTAGTTCAGTCATTATTTTTCCACCAAAATTGTTAATGGGTATTGTGCTTTTTTCTTAAGCGTCTCTTTAAAAAATATGTATTCAACGATGGTCAAGTTGATTGCCATTCCTACGAGTCGACCATAATCATGCTGAAATTGGTTTATTACCGCAAAGGCGTTTTCCAATAGACCAAACAACAAGAACGAAATCGCTTCAACAAATAATAGTGTAATCACACCAAGTGTTATCGCGACAGCCCTTATCATCCACTTGCGATGTACATCAACATTACGGTTAATAATATGCCATAGTGCCATTGAAAATGCGGTACACATTGAAATACTCAGAATGACCAGTGACACATAACGCATACCGAATAAATCAGGTGACAAGACATGATGCATCCAAACTCCAGATGTGCCCATGACATAACCGGATAGCAGCGCAATACGTCCACCGATTCTATGCCAATTTGATTTTTTGTTCCTTAACGCTGGTGAAAATTGAAATGGCATAGTTAAGAAAAACAAAATACCCGCTCCCCCATGAACAACGATTGCTGCTGGCGTTTCAAAATACAAAGCATC
>JBLIKA010000163.1:0-4836 GCA_047637355.1 Glaciecola sp.
CATTTCTCTACTGAAAACGCAAAAATACCAAAGCAGAATGTGGCGACAGCCTTAGCTGCGGTAAATGCATTAAGTCGAAAAGCGTTTTCAGGGGGCATTAACGTATTGAGTCGAAAGTTGACAACGGCGTTCCCGTTTTTAAGCGCAACAAACGAAATTCAAGCTATTATCGATGAAACTCAAGTGCTAGGTCGTCATCATATTTTGCGCAAGCAGCAAAAAGGCGAGTGCTGCGCTGTTATGCTTGATGTTGCACACAATGAAGATAGTGCATTGCAATTGAGTCGTTTGATTAGAACTTATTCATTTACGACCTGTCATATCGTTGTGGGCATGTTGAAGGATAAAAATATCGAAATTAGTTTGCAGGCTTTTTCTGATATCCAAGCACATTGGTATTGCTCGACACTTCCCACTGCTAGAGGTGAAAATGCAGAACGTTTAGTCAGGGCGGTAAATTCGAGTGCTGAATTAAATAAAAAGTCAAAAGTAGAAGCCTTTGACAGAGTGGATATGGCGTATAAACAAGCGTTAACGAATGCTCAAGACAATGATATTATCTTGGTTATGGGATCTTTTTTAACCGTTGCGGCTGTTCTAAAATACCATGCTAGTGCATAATCAAACGGAAGCGAACATCATAAATTAATTTGTTGAGGAATCATCAGTGTCAAATGCGTTACAAAATAGGCTTGTAGGTACGGTTATCCTAGTAGCCGTGACGGTTATCTTTCTACCCGATTATTTGGATGGAAAGAAGCAAACTAATACTGAAGCTTTTGTGGACTTCCCGCGCTCAACGTCAAATTTATCAGCAATTGCACCAGATAGTTTTCCTACAGAGGACGTGGCTAAAGCGACTCGTAGAGAAATCGTAGTAGTTGACGAACAAGCCGCAGATGCGTTGCTGGAGGAAGCAAAAAATACCGACACTAACGGCCAATTGACTGATGAGACTCCAAAACAGACTGATCAGGAACGCCGCATGGCTAAACTGATGGCGACCAATTTGCAAGCAGCTAAAGCGGACAACAATGCACAAGCAGATACAGCAAATAAGTCACGCACTACTAGTTCACAATCGACTGGCAATGATCCAGCAGTAAAAAACAATTCTCTTGCCGAACAAACGCTAGTAAAAAAGGTTTCAGATACCGCGAATGATAATGCTGGCTGGGTAGTTCAATTAGGTAGCTTTGGAAATGAAAAAAATGTAAATGACTTACTTAGAAAATTGGAAAAAGCCGGCTACCGTTCTTTCAGTAGGAAAGTACAAACTAGTGCTGGACGTTTAACCAAAGTATTTGTTGGTCCCGAGTTAGATAAACAGAAACTGGATTTGGCGCTACCTCACCTGAAAGAGACGACAGGACTGACTGGCAAAGTAACTACCTTCGACGTTGTGTCCGACTAACCGAAAAAAGCATCTCATTTGTCCATTTTATCATTGGACTGAAAGACACCTTCTGATAGAATGCGCCACATCCTAGAAACCCCACTTTAATGTTGGTTACATCAGCATTTAGGACAGGTTTATGACAGAAATTCTACCTATAATGCACTTCTTATATGAACTGGTTTGATTTTACCATTTTAGGCATTGTTGCCTTGTCTGCCATCATTAGTCTAATTAGAGGCTTTATTAAGGAAGCTATCTCGTTACTAGTATGGTTCTCTGCTTTTATTATTTCTAGTCAATTCTATCTTCAACTCGCAAAATTTTTAACCCGTATTTCCGATGAATTATTTAGAAATGGTGTAGCCATTGCGATTTTATTTATTTCGACATTAATTGTTGGCGCACTCGTCAATTATGTTTTTTCTCAGTTGGTAAAGGCTACCGGTCTGAGTGGCACCGACAGGGCTCTAGGCGCAGTTTTTGGCGCAATCAGAGGTTTACTTATTGTTAGTGCATTACTTTTCTTTATGGACACTTTTACCCCATTTGCAGATAGTAAATGGTGGCTACAATCTATATTGGTGCCTGAATTTTCAGTCATTATTGAATGGTTTTTTGAATACGTGAAAGGTAGCTCTAGCTTCCTTTCTGCTACCGAATAAAAGGTTTCTATATGTGTGGTATCGTTGGTATTGTTAGTAAAGGTCCCGTTAATCAAGACATCTATGATGCGTTAACTGTCTTGCAACATCGTGGTCAAGATGCGGCGGGCATCATGACAATTGATAATGGGATGTTTCACTTACGCAAAGAGAACGGTTTGGTAAGGGATGTGTTTCGTACTCGCCACATGAAACGTCTGACCGGAAACATGGGAATAGGACATTGTCGCTATCCAACTGCCGGTTCTTCAAGTTCAGCCGAGGCGCAGCCCTTTTATGTAAACTCTCCATTCGGAATTGCATTTGCACACAACGGCAATTTAACCAATGCACATGAATTGCAAGCTGAGGTCTTTAGTATTGCTCGTCGTCATATAAATACCACTTCAGATTCAGAACTACTGCTTAATATTTTTGCTCATGCTTTACAAAATTCAGCAGGCTTTATAGTAGAGCCTGACGAAATATTTGCTGCGGTAGAAACCGTTCACACTAAGATTAGCGGAGCTTATGCGGTCGTTGCTGCCATCATTGGCAACGGCATGGTCGCTTTTAGAGACCCTTTTGGTATTCGTCCTCTTGTGCTGGGTAAGCGCCAATCAGAGCACGGAGATGAATACATGGTTGCTTCCGAAAGTGTTGCTTTGGACTCAGTTGGCTTTAATTTTGTAAGAGATGTTGCGCCAGGGGAAGCTGTTTACGTAAATCAAAATGGTGAATTGTTTACTAAGCAATGTGCGAAAAACCCAAGCTGTAATCCTTGTATCTTTGAGTTCGTCTATTTTGCCCGTCCTGATTCTTTTATTGACGGCATCAGTGTTTATGCATCTCGAGTCAATATGGGACGTAAATTGGGTGAGAAAATAGCAAGAGAATGGGCCGATTATGATATTGATGTGGTTATTCCTATTCCAGAAACCTCCATGGATGTGGCACTACAAATTGCGAATACATTAAATAAGCCTTATCGCCAAGGTTTTGTCAAAAACCGCTATATCGGTCGAACTTTTATTATGCCTGGGCAAGTACAACGTATAAAATCAGTACGTCGTAAATTAAATCCTATTTCGTCTGAATTCAAAGGTAAAAATGTCTTACTGGTAGATGACTCGATTGTGCGTGGTACAACGTCCGAGCAAATTATACAAATGGCTCGCGAGTCTGGTGCAAATAAAGTGTATTTTGCCTCTGCAGCGCCCGAAATACGCTTCCCCAATGTGTATGGTATAGATATGCCTTCTGCAAATGAATTGATTGCTTACGGTCGTGAAATTGAGCAGATTTGTGAATGTATTAAGGCTGACGGTCTAATCTTTCAAGATATTACAGACTTGGTAGATGCAGTCAGAGAAGAAAACAGTGCAATCACTAAGTTTGAAACATCGGTATTCGACGGCAATTATATTACTGGCGATGTCGATCAGAAGTACCTTGAGAGTATTGATAAATCAAGGGGTGAAAAAATCAAATCTCCGGTTATTCAAGAAGAGTTAAGTAATCTTGAAATGCACAATATGGGCTCGAATTAGGCCTTAATCAGTCTCATATAGTAAACATGAAAAAGCCCGAAGTTAGTCGGGCTTTTTGCTACATGCTCAGTGCAGTGTTTACATATATTGCGGACCGACACCAACGCTCCAAAGGATGACTGAAGACGCCATCAGTATAACAAGCAGCACTAGGCCACAAGTTACTACTGAACTACTGTAAATAAACCCTTTATCTTCTGGAATATGCAACATTATAGGTACACCAGAGTAGAGGAGGTAAACCGAGTAGGAGAGCCCAACAAGTCCAATGCACATAATAAACCATAACTCTGGATAAAAAGCGCTAAAGCCCGTCATAAACATGGGTGTTGTAGTGTATGCAGCAAGCTCTAATGATTGTGTATAAGTAGGGAACTCATCAAATGCCTTTGCTAACTGGTTAATTATTGCGGCTAGGGCAACAACTCCAATAATTAAGCCAAAATACATGGCAATTGCCATTTGCATTGCACTTTGTTGGGTTAACTTAATTGTATCTGAGGTCGCTCCAGTCCCAATGTCCCAACCCAAGTGGGCAGAGGCATAATATGCCATTCCAGCAGGAATAAGTGCGATCAACATAATGTGGCTTAATGCGTAAAAGTAAGATTCATGGCGGTTATCGATAGTCTGCCATTCTTCCTTTG
This sequence comes from Glaciecola sp., assembly GCA_047637355.1. Lineage (GTDB taxonomy): Bacteria > Pseudomonadota > Gammaproteobacteria > Enterobacterales > Alteromonadaceae > Glaciecola. Next base: position 4,238 of record JBLIKA010000163.1, read on the forward strand.
GATGAGTATAAATACCCCATAAATGATCTAAAATCATTGTGACTCCTGTTACAACAAAATTGTTCTACTGTTAATATTTAACTTGGATAACCCCACTCACCAATATTAGCTATATCACTCTAGCGACGACCAGCATTGCGTTATGGAGTTAAATAGAGTGTTAAGGTAAAGTTAGCGATAATATAATTTATTAACATGGAATTAACAACAGTTTGTTGTAAAGCGCCAGAGTGGTTAAATAAAAGTTGCTGATTTAGTTGTTTATGTCTATTCATAGGTCTTATGTTCTGCGGTGTAAATGAAATCGCGAATAGAAATGGTGTGATATAGTAACTCAAGGTGTTTGGTTGTTCTAATGAGACGGAGTTAAGAACAACAGACTAGAATGACGTATGATTTATTTGCCGAGATGACTGATGCCACATAATTCAAGAAACAAAACCTTAAAAGAGCATTTAGGTGAGCTGAAAGCACATGCAATAACAGCCAAATCTAAGGATGATATTGATAGGGTTGCGCAACATATTTCGCGTTTTTCTCAGCGTAGCGCGTATAAGTTCAATCATACCTTAGCGATCATAGGTCTTGTACTTGCAGGG
>JBLIKA010000164.1:0-4648 GCA_047637355.1 Glaciecola sp.
GATCCTTGGGCAGCGCGTTAAATATATACTGCGCGCCAGTCAAGCCTTTGAGGATTTGGTTACCCAAAAGCAAGCACTTCATCAATTAGCTTTTTACGATTCCCATACTGGTCTGGCTAACCGCCAGTATTTGATGAAAGATTTACCGCAGTTTTTATCAAGAGCAAAGCGAAACAACCATCAAGCGGCTATGTTGTTTATCGACCTCGACAGGTTCAAAAGAATCAACGACACTATGGGTCATAGCTACGGCGACAAATTACTGGGTAAGGTTGCCGCTCGCTTACAGGCTAATCTTCGCGATGGTGAATTGTGTGCTGTGTCCAAAGAAACGCCAAACACCAACAAGGCCCAATTATCGAGTTTCGGAGGTGACAAATTCACCATATTTTTGTCTTATTTAAACGACTCTAGCGATATCATGCTGTTAGCACAAAAGGTGATAAACAGTTTCAACCTACCATTTCAATTAGAAAAGTTTGAGGTGGTTATCACCCCTAGTATCGGCATTTCAGTATTTCCTTACGACGGTGATAATGCCGAAACATTGTTGAAAAATTCTGAAACCGCCATGTATTTCGCTAAACAGTCAGGCCGTTGTTGTTACAAATTTTATCAAGACTCAATGAATTCCAAAGCCGCTGCACGTCTCCTTCTGGAACAAGATCTACGTCAAGCACTTAAACATGGGGAAGTCATACCCTTTTACCAACCCCAAATTTGCGCAAAAAGTGGACGAATTGTTGGGGCTGAAGCACTGGCGCGGTGGTTACCATCCCAAGGTGGTATAATCCCTCCAGACGAATTTATTCCTATCGCTGAGGAAACAGGCTTAATCAATGAACTGGGACGCCAAATGTTAGATTTAGGTTGCCATCAGGCTAAAAAGTGGATGGATATGGGTACCCCGATACGCATAGCTATAAACGTGTCGGCCCATCAATTTAGGCAGCCAGATTTCACTGATATTGTGGCAGATGCACTGAGACAAAGTGGGTTGCCACCTTCCTTGCTCGAATTAGAGTTGACCGAAACGGTGATAATGAGTGATGCCGAAGTCAATATTGCCCGCTTGGTCGAGTTGAAAAATTTAGGTGTGTCTCTTGCGGTTGATGATTTTGGTACCGGCTATTCTTCGCTCAGTTATCTGAAACGCTTTCCCATCGACATTCTCAAAATTGACCGTTCGTTTATGTGTGATGAGCATTCGACAGCCGATGAACTTGCTATTGTTGACGCCATTCTGGGACTGGCTAAAAGCTTAAAACTTGGTGTCATTGCTGAAGGAGTCGAATCGTCAGGTCAGATTTCACCCCTCAAAAATACCCAACAATTATTACTCCAAGGTTATTTATTTTCTCGCCCTATTGCAGCTGAAGATATAGCAGCTTTGTTAACTCAGAACTTTATTCACTTGATCCCAGCATCATGAAGGAAACCTTACTAGCGGGCACTACCGAGCGTATTTTACTATACGTTGACGATGAGCATAGCTCGTTTGTTGCCAAGTTACAGGCTACGTTAACAGGGGGAGCTTTTCATTTTGAGATCAGAGCACTGGATATTAATCCTCCATGCAATTATGAGTTGCAACCTTTGTTACTGATTGCTTGCAGAAGTGTTTCCCACGCCACTTCTCTTTCTGATAAATATGGCTTAATTAATCGGCAAGTGTATTGGTTACTTGAAAAAACAAAGTATTTGCCCTCTAGGTTAACTTTACACGGCCATTGGTTTATCGACTGGCGGTCAGCTGAGCCGTTACAGGCTATTTTATCTTTGTTAAAACAACACAGTAATGCACTGCAGGCTAAGCCGGGATTCGAGCATAAAGTCGCCTTGTTATCCAATAGCCTAGGCGAATTATCATTGACCTTAAGTGCACAGGGCAAGATCATAAAACTTAATACTAATTTGTTAACTTTAATGGGAGGGGGAGTGTCGGTGCAATCCATTGAAGGGCAAGATTGGCTATCTTGTCTGCATATTCCTTCAAGTACGGCAAAACGCCGAATGCAGCAGATTTTGGCAGACGTCAATCGCACAAAATCGATGACTAAGTTTCCGCCTTTTCCCTTCCAGTTAGACAACAAGGTGATGATGGCTGATGGTTTTATTGAACCGCTGCATAATAACGAAACTTTGCTTATTTTACGACAAATAAGTAGCGTGTCTAGTCACCAATGGTCTGAACAACAAAATGAGCAAGGCATGCCGGTAACATTGTTGCTGGTCAACCCTAATGGTTTTTCTGAAGTGATTTCTCATCATGGTCGAGAGTTGGGTGATATAATACTCAATGAAATTATGCAAAGTATGTGCAATATGTTGCGTATGGATGATTTTGCCAGTCGTTATAGCGGCGATGTTTTTGCCGCACATTTAGCCAATACAAACGAACAACAAGGGCAGATCTTGGCTGCACGCATGCTGCAAATGCTTCATAAGCAGACGTTCTCGCAGAAGAAAATCAAGTTGGAATTCAGTTCTGGTTTGGCCACGCTTGATACCGAAGCACAATGGGGTAAGCAATCACCTGTGGAATTATTTCATCGAGCGAATGCCTTGCTCCAGTCAGCTCGAGGCATTGGTGGTGGGGATCTACTGAGTTTGGAACCTCGGTTCTATGATAATCTACCAACTGACGTTGATTGCATGAGCGGCAAGTTTTCTGATGCACCGGAGAATGACTTCAGATTAATAACCCTGCAGTGGGATATTATACGTTTAATTGGCAGCACCCACTCAATAGCGGTGTTTTCCACACAAGTTTGCCAACTCCTTACGCTTGGTTTACAAAGCGCATTTTCTGGAATGTATTTAAAACAAAGCGTTGGCTTAACGCGTTTATCCGGTAGTGCCGCTAATGACGAGGTTGATGTTGAAAAGATCTATCACTGGGCTCAGGAAAACATCAGATTGGATAGCCTTGGTGAGCGTATTATCGCTCCCCTTCGTCAGCTGACGTCCTTTTACTATAAAGTTATTCCCCTTACTACACGAGGACAATGTTTGGGGGTACTGTTACTTTGTTGGCATCCCCACGATCAGCAGGTTGCTAAGCAGTGTTTGCAGCAATTAGAGCAAGTGATCCCGAATCTAGCCGCGGCAATAGATCGAATAATGCTACTGGAAAAAGACAAAAAACGCCAAATTGTAGCTCAAAAAAATCTGTCTGGAACTCATGAATTATTATTTGAGTCACCGGCCATGCACAGCTTAATGCGACAATTACAGTTAGTAGCGCCTACAGATGCCTCGGTCCTTATTATTGGTGAAACAGGTACAGGTAAAGAGGTTATTGCCCAACAAATCTTTAAAGACAGTTTGCACCCTCACAAACCGTTTATTACAGTAGATTGCAGCACAATAGTGGAAAGTCTCATTGAAAGTGAATTGTTTGGCCATATAAAGGGCGCTTTTACTGGAGCGATAAACCACCAGCCTGGGCTGATCGCTCAGGCTGAGGGTGGCACCTTATTTTTGGATGAAGTGAGTGAATTACCCTTAGCTATCCAGTCAAAACTATTACGTTTTGTGCAAGAAAAAACCTATGTTGCAGTGGGCGACCAACGAGTGCGTAAGGTAAATGTTAGGCTGATACTTGCCACCAACCGCAATTTACCCGCAGAAGTTGAGGCCGGACGTTTCCGAGCGGATTTATATTATAGGATCAATGCCTTTACCCTAAATTTGCCCCCCCTTAATCAGCGCGCAGACGACCCTTTATTATTGGCTCGTCATTTTTTGGAACAATTTGGTTGCCAGTATCATAAGGAGATTAATGGTTTGTCCGAGTTGGCTATTAGTAAATTGCGGGCCTATACCTGGCCAGGTAATGTGCGCGAATTACGAAATTGTATGATGCGTGCGGTAATCCTTTGTTCAGGGAATGTTATCGAACCTGAACATTTGCAATTACAAGGGCTACATGAGGCCAATGATAGCGCTAAAAATTATGTTAATGATAAGTCGCCTTTATCTTCTATCACTGTTGCGACTGATGATGATATACATCAAATAGCAAATGTGTTGAGTGAAGTAGTTCTAGTGGCCAGCCAACAAGCGATAGTGCTGTGTGTCAATGTGTGGTTAGAGAAACTATGGCTGGAATTATGTTTAGTCAAATGGGGTAGCCTTTATAAAGTGGCGAAACAGTTGAATAAATCAGAGTCAACAGTGCGTAGACGACACGCTAAATTTAGTGAAATTCAATTCAATCAACCAAAAATTCAGGAATTGACTGTGAGCTGTAACGAGATGTTGGCGCAACTAATAAACCGTCATGAAGTTGAAAATTTATGGAGTAGCATTGAAAAATTATTGTTTTTAGCAGTATTGAAACATGATTGTAGTCAACAGATAAAGGCTAAACTACTCGATGTCACTCAACCAACATTACGTAAAATAATCCAACAGTTGTAAGCCAGGTTTATTTGAAATTTTCACTTAGATTGGCTTAGAAGAAGGAGTGAGGGTTCATAATAGTTTATAAAATTAATTGGAATTGGGACATATTCATCCTTGGATTCAACTAATAAGTGCATAACTTGAATAGGTAGGAAAAGCGGTCAGCTGAATATATGCTAATCGCTTTTTCTCCAGCAAGAGATGCAACAATGAAAACATATAAACAACTAACCTATGA
>JBLIKA010000165.1:0-4575 GCA_047637355.1 Glaciecola sp.
GACATAAGCCGCTCAAAACCTAAGTCGAGGACTTCTAATGAATCACGACTAATTGACTCTACTATACCTGCAAACTGTCGAGTTTCATCAATCAGGAATTCATTAATATACGCTTCAGGCAGAACACTTCTAGGCATAGTATGAACAGTGTCTCGACCTTCAGTTTGACTTTCAACGAGTTGCACTTGCTCCCAAAAATTACCTTTGAATACGTGATAACCTTTGCATAGATATTTTATGTCGCTGATGAGTTGATCTCTGCGGTAATCCTCTACTAATGCCATTCCAGCACCTTTTGCTTTCAAGCGCATGTTGATGTCTTTGGTCACTAATATAACTTGTCTTGGCGCTAATTTTGCCTGCAAGTGCAAAGCAACATTAATAATCCTATTATCATTTTCATTGCTTGTGAAAATTTGCTGATTATCCGGCATCGACAAATCTGCAAATATAGATAATGTGCCTGTAGGTGCGCTTTCTCCAGAACCTAATGCGGCCATACTCACTCCTGCCAGCATTTGTTCAGGCGTTGCATCATGTAACAAATCTTCCATTGCTCTGATCGATACTCTAGCATCTCTAGCGACATCTTTATTGCTATCTTTAATATGATCTAATTCTTCCAACACCGTCATAGGCACAGTAACGTCATTTTCTTTGAAAGACGAAAAGGCTAACGGTTCATGCAAAAGAATATTGGTGTCAAGCACATAGAGTTTAGTGTTCGATAACGACACAATATTAGCGTCCGTTTGATAATTCGGATTGACAGGTGTAACTTGTATTTTCTCTGGCATAAGCGACTCCAATCGCACTAAGTAACAGCCTCAAATGACTATCTGAGAGGTTAGAAAGCAATGTTTCTGCGCACAGTGTAATTGCATTAATGCATGAAATAGTCGCCTGTAGCATCATAAAGTATTGCTCTGAGTTTACTTTAAATGAGTTTACTCTCATTATCACGGCCTTTTTTAAGCTAATTTGAACAGATAGCTGACAGTGGCGTCTGGTATAAGTATAATACGCCCCCTTTTTATTTTTCACCTTGGATTTTTAATTATGTATGCAGCACAAGAGTTTACCGTTGGGCAGCGTTGGTTAAGCAATACGGAAGCTGATTTGGGCTTGGGTGTTGTCGTAGCAACCGACCACCGAACGATAGATATGCTCTTTCCTGCTGTAAAAGAGGACCGCACTTATGCAATTGCTCAAGCACCAATTACACGTTTAATCTTAAGCGAAGGTGAATTAGCTCTCCACAATGACGGTTGGGACTTAAAGATTACGAGTGTCGTTTTACAAGACGGACTTTATATTTATTCTGGCGTGCGCACTGATAATGCTGAAAAGGCGTCGATCATTGAAGTCTCGCTGGACCACAACGTCAAACTAAACCAACCTGAAAAACGCTTGTTTAGTGGCCAGCTTGACTCCCCTAAATGGTTTGATATTCGTCACGAATGCCTGCAAAAACAATATGAACATGCAACGTCTGGCGCCGTTGGTTTAGTTGGTGCTCGTGTAGAGCTTATACCCCACCAATTACATATCGCCAATGAAGTCGGCGGCCGTTTTGCGCCGCGCGTGTTGCTCGCCGACGAAGTAGGCTTAGGTAAAACGATTGAAGCAGGATTGATCTTGCATCAGCAATTGTTAACGGGCAAAGCCAAGCGTGTGCTTATTATTGTGCCCTCGAGCTTGGTGCATCAGTGGCTAGTTGAAATGCTACGCCGCGTTAACCTTCCGTTCTCAGTATTTGATGAAGAGCGCATGGAAGCGATGGCAGAAAGTGGCGACAACCCCTTCGAACAAGAACAATTAGTGCTTTGTAGCATTGACTTTATTAAACAGGAAAAAGTGTTAGAGAAAGCCACCCAAGCCGCTTGGGATATTATGATTGTTGATGAAGCTCATCATTTACAATGGTCGCCAGAGCATGTTTCAGAGGAATACAGTGCCATTGAACAACTTTGCCAAATTAGCAAAGGCGTTTTACTGTTGACTGCGACGCCTGACCAACTTGGTCATGAGAGCCACTTTGCACGTTTACGCTTACTAGATTCAGCGCGATTTTATGATTATCAGCAGTTTCTTGAAGAAGAAACTCATTATGGCGAACTGGCAGAAGCGGTTGCACCTCTTATTGATAATGCACATATGGATCAAGCTCAAATTGACAAGTTAAATGCGGTAGTTAAGGACGAAGAAATAACAGACGCAATGTTAGCTAGTGGCGAACAACGCAATACGCTACTAACTAAACTAATCGATCAACATGGTACTGGCCGCCTGTTATTCAGAAATAGTCGTGCCAGCATAAAAGGCTTTCCTGAACGTCTTGCCATGCCAGTGCCATTGAAGTTACCAAAAGAATATGCGGTATCGATGTCATTGGAAGAAGATGTTGTGCTCAGTTTACACCCCGAACGGGCGCCTCTGGTTAACGACAACTGGACAAAATATGACCCACGTGTCGCTTGGTTAGTTGATCTACTAGAAAAAAATAAAGGTGAAAAGGTGCTCGTCATATGTGCCTATGCATCAACAGCACTGCAATTGGCTGAATACTTACGTCAAAAAACAGCAATTCGGCATACTGTTTTTCATGAAGGTATGAGTATTATTGAACGTGACAAAGCAGCCCATTTCTTTGCTACCAAGGAACAAGGTGCACAGGTACTGTTATGCAGCGAAATTGGCAGTGAAGGCCGAAATTTTCAGTTCTCACGCCACTTAGTTTTATTCGATTTACCAATGGTGCCTGACCTTTTAGAACAGCGTATTGGTCGTCTTGATCGTATCGGCCAAAAATTCGATATAAACCTGCATATTCCTTACTTTGAAAATACTGCCCAAGAAGTATTATTCGATTGGTATCATGATGGATTAGGCGCTTTCGAATCCACCTGCCCAGTTGGCAGCGATGTTTTCAAACAACTGCAATCTGATTTAATGTCAGCGCTTAAAAACCCAGAGGACACTGAGCTAAAACTCGATATTATCGGCCAAACGAAAGCACTCACAAAAGACCTCAAGCAAAAGATTGAGCAAGGTAGAGACAAATTGCTGGAATTAAATGCGTCTGGTTTTGGTCGTATTGACGATTTGCTAGACAAAATTATTGCCGCTGAAAACCCAGTTGGTTTGCTCAATTTCATGAGCCGATTGTTTGACGCGTTGGGCGTAACGCAAGAGGAAAAAGATGACCACAGTTATATTCTTCGCCCAACTGAGCAATTAGTGCATCAAATTCCAGGCTTAACAGAAGACGGTTTAGAAGTAACATATCAACGCAATAGTGCGACTAAATTTGAACAATTACAGTTCTTAAGTTGGGACAGTGAAATAGTAAGTCATTGTCTCGAGTCAGTCATTACCGATGTTTTGGGTAAAAGCAGTATTGCGTTTACAAAAGATCCGACGATCCCGACCGGCGCATTTTGGATAGAGACAACGAGTGTTTTGTCCGCAAGCGCAGAAGCCAGTTTGCAATTATATCGATTCTTACCACCTACCCCGGTTCGTCTTTGTCTTGATGCTAAAAATCAACCTGTAGAAATCGAATTTGAACAATTATTTAAGGTCAAACGCAAAATTGCAATACAACTGCTGCAAGCCCTTGCAGATCAAATTACCGCCGGTGTTGAGGCAAGCCTGAAATTAGGTCATGCCGACCTCGCTGAACAACAATCAGTTGCACTAAATGCGATGCAATCTGAACTGAGTGGTGAAATTGCACGTTTACGCTCGCTACAAAAAACCAACCCTTCCATTCGAGATGAAGAAATCAACTTTATCGAAGAACAAATGGCAACGCTTACCAACATTATAACTAATGCCGAACCCTATTTAGACAGCTTGCGCGTTGTCGTAAATAATCCATAAATGACCCTTCTGCATTATTCTCCGCCGACATATCCTTATCTAACGATATTATATCGTGATGAGGATATCTTGGTGTTAGACAAACCTGCCGAGCTACTAACCGTGCCCGGCAAATCGATAGAGCTCAGAGATTCACTGCAAGTTCGTGTACAACGCGTTTTCCCGACAGCCACTATCGTGCATCGCCTTGATATGGCCACATCCGGCATACTTATGATGGCGTTGAACAAACCAGCTCACGTGAATTTATCTCGACAGTTCGAAAACCGTGAAACATCCAAAACTTACTTTGCCAGAGTATTTGGTCATGTTGAGGGTGAGTCAGGCATCATTGATTTACCACTTATCTGCGACTGGCCAAATAGGCCAAAACAAATGGTCGAACATGAGCGAGGTAAGCCTTCACTAACACATTGGCAGGTTGTGCAGCGCGACTGTAATTCAACACTAATGGAATTAACCCCAATTACTGGACGATCTCATCAACTGCGGGTTCATATGCTAGCTATAGGCCACCCAATTTTAGGCGATCGGCTTTACGCCCATGAAGAAGCCATGGCTAGAAATCCCCGTCTTTGCCTACATGCGCAAATGCACTCATTCTCGCACCCAGTGAGTGGTGAAAAACTGCGATTTGAATCCCCCCATTCATTCCAAAAAGAGTTGTAGATAAGCAAAATAAATATTGGG
>JBLIKA010000166.1:0-4551 GCA_047637355.1 Glaciecola sp.
AATATCAGCTTGATCCGGCTGCAGGTAGGCAGGATGGAGCAGCTCATCCAACAGCAATGGAAATGCTTTTATTTGTTTGGCCACCCAATGACTATTCGCCGAAAGCGTTATTAAGCGCCTTCTAACCGCTGGGTTTTCGAGTAGTAAATCCAGATAAGTTGTGCGCCCAACAATGGTTAATAAAATATTAAAAATTCTCTCAAAGAGATGACTAGCATGCAGCGCACTGTCGTCAACAGTAGGGTCATCAGTCATGCTGTCCTTCTCAGCGCCGTATTCGTAAGTAAGCACTTCGTTTAGCAACTGCGGAATAAGTTTATTTAGCGTTTTATGCCCTCGCTGACCAATATCGTGTTTAGTGCACTTGAGCTTAAATTCAGCAAGTAGGGAACTGAGTTTTTCCGATTCGGTAGTGTCCCCTGAAAGGGGCTGAAATAAGCTTTGCATTTCTGCTTTATCTAAATCTAGTAACCATAAATCACTGTAAGCTTGATTTAATGCTTCGTTCTCGTCTTTGTCTTCATGGTCTTCTTCAATTAACGACATAAAGTGCCGATTGATCCGCTGCATATGTCGTTGAATTGGTTCAAAGTCGACGTCGATGATAGTTTCAGATTGGTGAGTTGCCGGCATATCAAGCAATGGCAAAGTCTCCAATAAAAAAGATAACCTCGCTTTGTCTAATTCATTGTCAGGCAATTTCTGTGTTTGCTTGTCATCAAAAGCCTGCAAGTAGTGCTCAATTTGGCGCAAAAACAGGTAGCTTTCTTGCAGTTCTGCAGCATCTTGTCTTGATAACAACTCATGTTCAACTAGAGCTTTGAATGAAGTTAGAATAGATTTGGTTTGGCATTCAGTAACTTTGCCTGCATGGATCATTTGTAGCGATTGTACAAAAAACTCGACTTCTCTAATACCGCCTCTACCTAATTTAATGTTATTCGTTAAATTGCGTCTTGCTACTTCATTGGCGATTAGTTTCTTCATATTTCGCAGCGACTCAAGAGTGGTAAAATCAAGATATTTGCGATACACAAAGGGAGTAATGATACTTTGCAGTTCTCTGACAACCTCAGAGTCAGGATTAATGACTCGTGCTTTTTGCATGGCGAATCTTTCCCATTCGCGGCCTTGCTCTAAGTAATAGGACTCAAATGCCGGCATGGAAACCACCAGTGGGCCGCTATCACCGAGCGGACGCAGTCGCATATCTACTCGATATACTTGCCCGTCCATTGTCGTTTGATGAAGCGCAGCAATCAGCTTCTGTGCTAAGCGCGTAAAAAAAGTTTGATGATCAATGGGCTTGCGCGGATGATCTGTTTCGCCCGATTCAGGATAAACAAAAATCAAATCGATATCGGATGAAAAGTTAAGCTCATGGCCACCTAATTTCCCCATCCCAATGATCAATAACTCTTGCGGATGCAGGGTCGAGGTACCGTCATCAAGCTGCTGACAAACAGGGGTTGGGTTACCGTACCTTTCACAGGCCTTTTGGTATAGCCAAGCGTTAGCTGAATTAATCAATGCGTCCGCTAAATGAGAAATGGCCAACAATGATTGTTTAATATCGGCTTTGTGGACCAAATCACGCCAAGCAATTGAGAGCATTGTTAAATGTCGAAATTGACGCAGTGCTTGGTGAAGCGTCGCTTCGTTGTTTAAGGTGGCTAGTGCTTGCTGAAGATGTTGTTGCAACTGTAAGTAATATTCTTGATATTGCTGACCATCATGATTGGGACAATCGATAATAGTGGGTAATTTCTGCATAAACTGGATGGGGTAGAGTTGCGCCGTTCGAGCAATAAAATCGCTCAACGCAAAAGCAAGTATCACGTCCGCTTTGTTTTTATCTAGTAGTCTGAGATAACGCGGGCGCTCGTTTGTATATTGTTTATCCCGCACTAACGCATTTTCGAGCTTTTCGGTAAAGTCAGCTAAGTGACCTTTGGCTCGCTCAATTAGAATATTTGGTAATTTTTGCATTTAAACCCATGTGCATAATCCTCATTAACGCTATTATGGTACAGTTTTCAATTTACTATGTCGTTAGGATTATCTCAATATGGACCAACTGGTAAAACTTGTGCCTTTATCATCAGAAATTCTGATTTATTTGGCTATCGATATTTCAATCGCAATTCTTTTGTTATTTGCAATCCGGTCTTTATCCGGGTTTTTCACACAAACAAGCGTTAGAAGTGAATTAGGTGAGAAAGATAACTTTGCATTCGGTATCAGCATGGCTGGCAGAATGCTATCACTCACTATCGTTTTATCATCGGTGGTTGGGCGACATACTTATTTAGGTTATGAAGCCGCGGCTTTGGGCATGTTAATATTTGGAGGTGTTGCTATAGTTTTAGTAAAAGCAGGTCGCTATGCCCACGATAAAGTAGTGTTAAACCGACTCGATAAAAACCAAATGATTTCTGAAAAGAATGTATCGGTAGCCTTAGTGGATGCCGCAAGCTCAATAGCCACCGCAATTATCATTAAAAGCATCATTGACTGGGCAGTGGGATCCAACGTTAATACATTTATTGCGATTTTATCAGGTTCAATGGTGGTGTTAAGTGTTTTGCTATTGACGACGCGGTTATATGAACGTCGCTATGCCAGCAATAATCAAGATAACAGCTTTCAACGTGACCTTTGTAAAGGACAATTAGCGCTAGCAATTCAGCATTCAGGTAACTTAATAGGAACAGCGATAGCCGTTTCTTCAGCTGGCTCTATTTTAGTTTACGATCCACACTCATATGTCAGTAATGTAACCGGTTGGCTAGTTGTTAGTGCCGGCTTTTCGGTGTTTCTCATGATATTGTCCAGCGTGTCGAAACGTATCATCCTGAGCGGTGTTAATTGGAAAACAGAAGTCGATTTACACCATAATATTGGTATTGCCAGTATTGAATTTGTATTGAGCATTGGTTTAGCGTTACTTATTGCCGGCTTATTTTCCGGTTAATATTGGCCTGAATAATCCGCGATTCAAGCATTTCATGCTCAACCGGTAATGCTGCAGTACCGACTATAAGGTTGTCTTTATGTTGTCTAGTTTGCTTTTTCAACCAGTATTCTAATTTTAATGCTTCTGATTGACTACTCACCCGAGCGCAAAACATAATTACTAGCGGTCCTTTTCCTTTCAATGCCTTTGCACATTTGGGACTATTGCTTGCGTGCTCAAAAAAACGCCGCTGTACGTCTATGGTAATACCGCAATACAGTTGGTTAAGTTTGTTTTTTATGAGGTAGATAAACCAAGGTTTATCGGAATTTTTCTGATTCATTGTTATACTCTCAGACAATTCAAAACAAATAGCAATTCACAAGACAGTTAATCATGCAAATACCTGATTTTAGCAAAGCGAAAATCCTTATCATTGGCGATGTAATGTTGGACCGTTATTGGACCGGCCCTACTGCGCGTATTTCTCCGGAAGCACCAGTACCAGTGGTACGTGTGGTGGATATGGAAGACCGTCCTGGTGGCGCTGCTAACGTGGCTATTAACGCGGCAACATTGGGTGCTCAAGTTGTATTGATTGGAATGACTGGTCAGGACGAAGCTGCTCAAATACTCAACGATCGCTTAGCGGCTATGAACGTGACATGTGAATTTTCTAAAGTAGCAACTCAAGAAACCATAACGAAACTTCGGATAATGAGCCGTAATCAGCAATTATTGCGTTTGGATTTTGAAAAGAGCTTTGCCAAAGAAGACAAATCAGAATTACTTGCCATGTTTGAAGCGCAAGTTCAGCGCACCGATTTAGTCGTGCTTTCAGATTATAATAAAGGGTGCCTATCTGATCCTCAATCACTTATTTTACTTGCTCGTAAATATAACAAGCCGGTTATTGTGGACCCTAAAGGGATTAATTTTACTAGGTATAAAGGGGCAACGTTACTCACCCCTAATATGTCTGAATTTGAAAATGAAATGGGTGTTTATGAAAGTGAAGATGAATTATTTAAGCATGCACAAGCCTTAAAGCATAAATGCGATCTGGGTGCGGTATTAGTCACTCGTTCAGAAAAAGGCATGTCCTTATATCAAGACCAAGTTTATCATTTACCGGCGCATGCCAAAGAGGTTTTCGACGTCACTGGTGCGGGCGATACCGTAATTTCGACTCTAGCTTGTTGCATTGCAGTTGGCTTGCCGCTGGAAGAAGCTTGTCAGTTCGCAAACCATGCGGCTAGCGTGGTGGTGGGTAAACTAGGCACATCAACAGTCTCAACTACCGAGCTTGCTATTGCGGTAAATGCGCAAGTGCATCAAGGTGGTGGCGTAATGAATGCGCAGCAACTTCGCCTTGCCGTGCAACAGGCTCAGCGCAAAGGCGAACGTGTGGTCATGACAAATGGTTGTTTCGATATTTTACATTCTGGTCATGTGGCTTATTTAACTGAAGCGGCGACGTTGGGTGACCGCTTAATTGTTGCTGTAAACACAGACGATTCAGTACGTAAACTGAAGGGGGAAGGTCGCCCAATTAATAACATACAGCGCAGAATGGCGGTGCTAGCAGGTTTGAG
>JBLIKA010000167.1:0-4489 GCA_047637355.1 Glaciecola sp.
AAATGATCGCCCTTTTTTTGTAGAATAAATAAATAGAGTCGCTCAGATAGGATATGCCGACCCATTAACTGCCAATTTATGCTCTTCTAGGTTGCTTCGGTTTATCACCTCGGGCTTGACGATTTCCACTTGCGCCATCAGTACGAGCATTTCTGGGTGCTTTAGGGCGCTTAGGCTTTTGTGCCTTTAAGGCGACAGGTGCTAATTTTTCATTTGGCTCAAAACCTTTTATCACCTCAGTTGTGATGACTTTACCTATCAAGCTCTGTATTTCGCTGATATTCTTTTTATCTTCGATGGTTGCAAAACTATAAGCATGGCCCGTTGCACCAGCTCTGCCTGTGCGGCCTATTCGGTGAACGTAATCTTCAGCAATGTTAGGTAAATCAAAGTTCACAATTTGTGGAAGCTCATTGATATCTATACCTCTGGCAGCAATATCGGTAGCGGCTAAGACCTGGACTTTACCATTTTTAAAATCGGCTAACGCTCTGGTTCTAGCGCCCTGGCTTTTGTTGCCATGAATAGCGGATGCGCTAATATTCTTCTTAATTAAGAACTTTGCGAGTCTATCCGCACCATGCTTTGTTCTGCAAAATACCAAGACTTGATGCCAATTATTTTCAACAATTAAATGACTCAACAATGCGTTCTTGTTTGTTTTGTCTACCGGAATAATGACCTGTTCAACCGCAGATGCGGTGCTATTTTTAGTATTAACCGAAATTTCTACAGGGTTATTCACGATCGTTTTAGCTAACTTGCGAATATCATCTGAAAACGTAGCGGAAAAAAGAAGGTTTTGTCTTTTCTTAGGAAGCAGTGCCATTATTTTTTTAATGTCGTGAATAAAGCCCATATCCAGCATACGGTCTGCTTCATCAAGTACTAATATTTCAAGTTGAGAAAATTTTACTGCTTTTTGTTGATACAAATCCATCAAACGGCCTGGCGTTGCGACTAATATATCAGCACCTCTGCGCAGTTTAAGCATTTGAGGATTAATACCTACGCCGCCGAATACAACCTGAGTCTTCAGGTTTAAATGTTTACCGTAGTGACGAATATTCTCATCTATTTGAGCTGCTAATTCTCTTGTAGGCGTTAAAATAAGCGCTTTCACATTATTAGCAGCCGCCGGTGTCGAGTTCTCAAACATGGACAGTATTGGCAGCGTAAACGCAGCAGTTTTACCAGTGCCTGTTTGTGCCGCAGCCATGACATCCTTGCCTTCTAATACAACCGGGATCCCTTGTTCTTGGATTGGCGATGGTTGTTTGTAGCCCTTTTCTTCTATAGCTTGAAGAATAAGAGGAGATAATCCTAAGGATGTAAATGACATGGTTATACTCGTTTGAAGAACTGATGGGACCTAACACGCTGTTAAGTAGGAATAGCCTAGCAAAATAGCTTGTTCATATTGCTAACTGATACTAAGGCCGCACAGGGTACAGCAGAATGCGACGCGCCGCAATGAAAATGCGGTGTTGTTGCCCTATTTATAGTACAAAAAACACCGCTATTTGCACATAAAATAGGATTTATTTAGTCTACCCAAAAGTGCTTGTTGCAGATAATCTTAGCCTTCGACTAGTTTACTTTTTCAATCTTGTATCCTTTGGCTTCTAATTTAGCAAAGATACTGTCTTTACCGGCTAAGTGTGCGGCGCCAACTAACACCAATTCAGTAGGCTTGTCCTTGAGCATTTCCATGATCTTAGGCATCCAGTTATTGTTACGTTGTATAATTAAACTAGCATAAATTTCAGGCGACAATTCTTCCATCGGTTCAACAACCGTTTTGTTCAATTTGTCTACGTCACCATCTCTCCAGCTTGATAACATATCGTCAATTAATGTTGGTAGGGTTTCAATTTCATCGAGCGTATAGTTGATCATGGCATTGTCATCATCGCCACCAATATTAACAATAAAGTCTAATTGCTCTTGAATTGATTCAAACCATTCGATCGGCTTGCCATCCGCTTTTGCTTTCACTGCAAAAATTTGGTCAACACCATCTTGATCGAAACCGTTTGCTTGATACTCCATCATTGTAATCGTTATTGCCACCATCGACGGTTTCAGGGGATGGAAATTAGCAATCGGTATACCTTTCGAATCCATATGCATCTTTAGCGCAGTATAAGTTTTATAATTTAAGCGAGTTTGCAATGTAGTGCCGTCCGTCAATATCATTTGTGACAGCATTTTTTGTTGAAACTCTGGAGTTTGAGCACCTTCTATATCGGTTTCGAAAACTAACTTATCAGCAGCAGCATAGGCAGCATGAAACTGAGGGGGCAAGGGCAAATTTTCAGCTTTTAAAATATGAATAGTGCCACCAAAATAAACCGTAAATTCACCATCTGTGACTTTCCATACTGACGCTGCTAATGCGCCGGTTGGAGCTAAAATTGACGTTGACAAGAATGCTATTAACGCGATTATGTTATGCCTTTTCATCATTCTCTCTATCCTTAAGGTCGGAGGGTGATCCGACGGAAATATCGATTCACAACCTATACTACCCAGTGCTGTAGAAGTTGAAAACAAAAACTCGTAACAAACTGTGTTTTGCTCGTTTTTACGTATCAACTAAGCATATAAGCGTTTCTAACTTTTTATACCCTCCTCTTTGCCTCTGCATCTTTATGTTGAGTATACAGAGCATAGATAACTGATAAACTGAATGCAGAAAAATCTTGAAACAAAGAATTAAGTGACTTACTTTCTAGTCACCTTATAATTAAGGTTACTAGTTTCAATTAACTAACATTTAGGCTAAAAACATTGCTTCAAAAACATATAGGATTTGCACTGAGCATTATCGCTATTGGATTGTTCGTCCCTGGCATTCTAGCCCCTATGTTCACATTAAATATGGAGCTTGCTTTGGTCCTAGCAGGCCCCACCATTTCATCAGAGTTAGTAAACAAAGAACTATCAATTGTAGGAACCGTGCAACAACTGGTGCATGAAGATAGATTACTAGTTGCTCTGCTTATATTTACTTTTTCTGTGGTCATTCCGTTAATTAAGAGCAGTTTATTAACTGTCGTTTACTTTACGAAGAGTATTGAATTTCAGCATAAAATAAGTAGATTTGTGGCTGTAATCGGCAAGTGGTCGATGGCCGATGTCTTTGTCGTTGCTATATTTCTTGCTGTGCTTTCAACTGACCATGCACAAAGTGTAGAGCAACACCAACTATCCTTCTTTGGTATGTCTTTAGACTTTGAAATCAGCACCCAAACCTTGTCGAACGTCGGGATGGGATTTTACTTTTTTGTGGCATATTGCATAGTTTCCTTGATTGGTTCTCAATTGATGTTGTCAGCGATTAATCGTTCGAAAAAAATAATAAAGAATAAGAATGTGCAGGAAACTGCGGGTAAAACGCAAGAAAACGCAGTGAAAAATCCCGAAAGTGGAGTAGACTAAAAAAGAATTAAAGGTAGGGGCTTACGTAAACTGTGGCTTCTAATGATTTAAATTAGACTGTGTTGTTCTTAAATTCGCTTAGTGTACTGACAACAATGCCTAGCTAGAGAAGTGCAATATATGCATGTAAAAAACGATTTTAGAGAGCTCAACAATGCCGAAATTAGACCGTTTTATGAGAAATCTAATTGGCAAGGATCAGTGCTAGTCGGAACAAATTGGGCATTGATTTCACTCGCGTTCGCTGTTTCAGCGATCTGGCCATATTGGCCAACCTATCTGTTAAGTATTATTTTACTTGCTAATCGGCAGTTGGGTATCGCTATTTTGATGCATGATGCTGCTCATCACCTGCTTTTCAAAAGCAAAAGACTTAACAGTTTAATAGGTCAGACACTCTGTGGAGCCCCAGTAATTGCGGATTTACACGGTTATAGAACATACCATTTGAAGCACCACAAAGACGCTGGTACGCTGAATGATCCAGACTACCCAAACTACAAAAACTATCCCGTTACACAGACTAGCTTTTTGCGAAAAATAGCACGCGATCTTAGTGGTATCACGGGAATAAAAAACCTTTGGTCTCTGTTACTGATGAATGCTGGTCTATTGTCTTACGATTTTGTTTATAAAAACAATGAACCTACACAAGCCCTTAAATTTTCTAAAGTATTGACTAATTTGGTTAAGGGATTGTGGCTTCCAGTGCTCTGTAACCTGGTACTTTGGTCCATTTTATTCTCACTAGGATACGCTTACCTGTATCTACTATGGGTTGCAGCCTACTTCACATTTTACCAATTATTTTTGCGCATAAGAAATGCAGCTGAACACGGAGCAGTACCTAACCTGCTCGACACTGAGCCACGAAAGCACGCACGTACAACGGCTGCAAGATGGTGGGAAAGGCTCACAGTGGCGCCCAACTACGTTAACTTTCATTTAGAACACCATTTACGTCCCACCGTTCCATGTTACCGATTAAAAGAGTTTCATCAGTACCTAATTACAAAGGGCTATTATAATGACACCCATATCGCCC
>JBLIKA010000168.1:0-4479 GCA_047637355.1 Glaciecola sp.
GCCACTCCGATTTAAGAACGATATCTACGATAAGTGCTTGGCGAAACCCCCGTCCAATGTTTGAACGCACGAGAGAACGTTCCCAGTTCGGTAAAACCGATAGCTAAGCCTATTTGGGCAATAGTTAACTCATCCTGTTCGAAAAGATTGATGGCTTTGTCTCTTCGCATGTTGTCTTTTAATTGTTGAAAGCGACAGCCCTCTGCTATTAATTTACGACGCAATGTTCTTGCGCTCATATTAAGTGTCGACGCAACGCTGTCTAAATGTGTTTCTTCCTCCAACACGGAGTTTTCTAATACGCGAATTACTTTGGCACTATAGGTATCGTAATAGGATTGTTTTCTAAGCCACTGTAACGGAACTTGGTCTAGATAAACACTCAAACTATCCGCACTTTGTACGACTGGGAAACGTAAATATTTTGCGTCGAAAACAAGTCCGTTTTGTTTATGTTCAAACTCACATCGACACGGAAACATTAAACGATATTCTTCATGGTGAGCAGGTTTAATATGTTGTACACACACTTTATTTAATGGAATAAGCTCGCCTATTAGCCAGCTAGCAAATCGATGAAAAATTAATAATAAAAGTTCAGTTAATAGACTATTTGGTGTGCTATCTATTCTTTTTTTTTCAAAATTAATATTCAAAGAACAAAACACATAAGTACCATTTTTTTTTATCTCAAATTGAAGTTGATCACCTGTAAGATGATAAAAATCACTGGCGTGCAAAAACACTTCTTCAAGCGTTTTGCAGCTAATTAAGCGCCCAGCCAACAAAGCAAACATGCCCCGTTTTACTTTTTGCTCGGTGAGCCCTAAAAATTCATCGCCATTTACTCGCCAGCAACTGTCTATAATGCTAGCTAATTGCGCTGGCGAGACCCGGGATTTAAGTTGCTGCAGTTGCGCGGATATTAGACCCGCTTTAGCTAATATATGTTGCTCATTAGCACCTTGGTACACCATATTGTTTATATGTGTGCGCGCAAAATAACTCGCGATAGTATGGTGATTAGTGGGCTTATTCTCAATTTGCATACTTGTCCGATTATAACAATTTATGTAATTTAACGACTAAATATAAAGTATATATAACATTACGATGTCCGTTTATGTTAAATAATTGACTCAAATCATCATTGCTTGTCCTTCCGAATATGTCAATAATTAAGAACAGATCCATACCAACAATATTTACATAATACAGGTTTCCTATGTCCACTACTCAAGATACAAGCAACGAAGAGATTGAAATGTTTCGCGATATGGTTTTGCGCTTTTTAGAGCAAGAAGTATCACCCCATTATGATGAATGGGAAAAGCAGCACAAAATGCCAAGGGAAATGTGGAATACACTGGGAAGTGCTGGCATGTTGTTGGTCGATTTCCCTGAACAATATGGATCTGCAGGCGCGAGCTTTGACGTATGTCAGATGATTCAAGAAGAAATGTGCCGCATGAACTTTCATGCATTAGCCACCGGCTACAATATTCACTCAAATATTGTCGCGCCTTACATCTTAAATATTGGAAATCAGCAGCAGAAAGACCGCTGGCTACCACCAATGGTGACGGGGGAAGTATTAACGGCCTTGGCGATGACTGAACCTGGCGCGGGTAGTGATGTTGCCGGTATGCGCACCAATGCTGTAAAAGATGGCGATGGCTACATACTGAATGGTTCTAAAACATTCATTACCAATGGCAATACCGCAAATATGATCATTGTGTGTGCCAAAACGGACACTACTTTAGGCGCCAAAGGTATTTCACTATTTTTGGTCGATACCAGCCTACCCGGCTTCTCTACCGGCAAACCGATTGAGAAAATTGGCCAACACAGCAGTGATACCGCCGAATTGTTTTTTGAAAATATGCGTATACCAGCAGATGCCTTGCTTGGTCAAGAAGGTCAGGGCTTTGTATATTTAATGCAAGAACTACCCCGTGAACGTCTAGGTTGCGCAGTACAAGCAATTGGTCATGCTCAAGGGGCACTGGACATTACCTGTGACTATGTAAAAGACCGTAAAGCTTTCGGTCAAAGCATTTCCCAGTTTCAAAATACACGTTTTAAATTAGCCCAATGCCAGACCGAACTAGAGATGTGCCGCGCTCTTTTAGAAAAGCACATGAACAAGTATAAACATGAGGAAATGACCGTGACTGATGCCGCCATGTTGAAATTGGCGGCCACAGAAATGCAACTGACTATGGTTAACGAGTGTCTGCAATTATTTGGCGGATACGGTTACACCGAAGAGTATCCAATTTCTCGATTTTATCGCGACGCTCGTATTCAAACGATTTATGCTGGTAGTTCCGAAATAATGAAAGAAGTGATTGCTCGAGGAATCTTAGGTAGATAATCATCTACCTATCGCTTTGTACTAGCAAAAATAAACGCAAACCTTTGACCACCTTTTTACTGGAGATCTTATGCCTATCCCTGTTGAATTTAAACATCGCTTACGTATTCCGCTCATCGCCTCGCCTATGTTCATTGCTAGTGGTTTAGCATTAGTCATTGAAACGTGTAAAGCCGGTATAGTAGGCACTTTCCCAGCCCTGAATCAAAGAAGTAGTGAAGGCTTTGAAGCTTGGCTGATGGAAATTCAGACCGCTTTATCTGATTGGGAAAAACAAACTGGTAAAAGGGCAGCACCTTTTGGTGTCAATTTGATTGTGCATAAAAGTAACCCGCGCTGGCAAGCCGATTTGGCGCTTTGTGTTAAACATAAAGTACCCCTAATAATTACCTCCCTAGGGGCGGTCGCAGACTTAGTCAATGATGTGCATAGTTATGGGGGGTTGGTGTTTCATGATGTTGTTAACGCACGACATGCGCAAAAAGCAGCAGCCGCTGGAGTTGACGGTATTATTGCAGTTTGTAATGGTGCTGGCGGTCATGCAGGCTCTACAAATCCGTTTGCACTGGTGTCAGAAATTAGACGTTTTTTCGATAAAACGATATTACTAGCGGGCAGTCTATCGCATGGACGGGATATAGCAGCCGCACAAATGATGGGAGCTGATATGGCCTACATGGGAACGCGATTTCTTGCCACAGTAGAGGCTAATATCGCTACTGATTATCAAGACATGATCATTAATAGTAGCGCCAGTGATATTTTATATACACCAAAAATATCGGGTGTTAATGCCAACTTTATTCGTCAAAGCATCATGGATGCAGGTATTGATCCGAGCGACCTAACACCTAAGGCCGAACTCGATTTTGGTGCTGAACTAGATATAGAAGACAAACCAGATGCAAGTGATAAGAAAGCATGGCGCGATATTTGGTCAGCAGGCCAAGGCGTTGGCTCGATAGATGAAGTGCTAAGTGCCGCAAAGCTGGTAGATAAGCTGGCCGATGAATATCATAAGGCAATCGGCGACCATCAGAAAATGTATCAAACGACATTTCCCAAAGCGGCGAATTAATTTCCTGCATTCAAAATAATCAAATACGAGGCAAATAAATGCAATACAAGACTATTGAGTATCAGGTGCAGGATTTAATTTTAACCCTAAGTCTGAATAGAC
Organism: Glaciecola sp.; assembly: GCA_047637355.1. GTDB lineage: Bacteria > Pseudomonadota > Gammaproteobacteria > Enterobacterales > Alteromonadaceae > Glaciecola. Next base: position 3,561 of record JBLIKA010000168.1, read on the forward strand.
CTGAGCAGATGAACTCATTTACCGTCGAAATGGCTAATGAGTTGATCCACGCATTCAATCGAGCGAGTGACGATGATGATGTTAGCGCCATAGTAGTAACAGGAAAAGGTCGTGCATTTTGTGCAGGTATGGACTTAACGCGTGAGGGTAACGTTTTTGGCTTAGATGAAAGTAAACAGCCAACGCTTGAGGACATGAAAAATAGTCAACGACTCGAAGGCGTCGCGGATACTGGCGGTAGCGTAAACCTCAGTATTTTTGAATGTAAAAAGCCCGTTATCGCAGCCATTAATGGTGCTGCTGTTGGCGTGGGCGCCACTATGTTAGCGGCAATGGATATACGCCTAGCTTCTGAAAAAGCTAAAATAGGCTTTGTTTTTGAAAAAATAGGAATAACACCTGAAGCTTGCTCTAGCTGGTTTTTACCTAGAATAGTCGGTATTAGTCAGGCCCTTGAATGGGTTTATACCGGTGAAATATTTGATGCACAAACGGCCAAACAGAGCGGCTTCGTGCGTTCAATTCACGCTCCAGATGACTTACTAGAAGCGGCATATGTACTAGCGCGCAGTATTGCTAAGAAGTCGCAGGTCAGCATTACGCTGGCAAGGCAAATGATGTTGCGTCTGTCTGCAATGCCCACACCAAGAGATGCACATAATGTCGACTCACTCGCTATATTCTATGCAAGTCAGTTAGATGGAAAAGAAGGCGTTAACTCTTTCCTTGAAAAACGCGAGCCTAACTTCAGCTCAAAATCATCTACCGATATGCCAAACTTTTATCCTTGGTGGGACTAATATTACTTCTTCAGAAAAATATCAGTTCGCTTGATTGAGAAACTATCTATGACTATGTGGCTCAGATTTAGCTCCACCACATAGATATTCGGGAGTTAGAACTTAGCGCCAGCCCATAG
>JBLIKA010000169.1:0-4264 GCA_047637355.1 Glaciecola sp.
TGGTACAACAGCCATAGACTTCATTCGTACTTGGATTACCAAAGTCCTAATCACTTTGAACAACAAAACCATGAATTACAAAAAGTAGCTTAACTGGGGTAGTCGTATTAGGTTGACCAGGTCAATAATTTTCTCTGGGTTATTTCTCGTTTGAAGTCTAAACGATTCAACTTGTGTTCCAGTTGATTTCCACGCTTTATGAAATTCCTCTACCCGCCACCTTAACTCATAAAAGCGAACTATTTTCAGTGCATCAGAAGGGCTGTTGATAGGCTCGCCTGTTTACAGTTTTACGATAATGAGCTTGTATCATTTGGAGGACTAATCTCATTGCAACTTATCACTGATAAATTGATACCGTCGAGCTTTTTATGTTTTTTAGGCGGGTAAATAGTGACGCAAGCATAACGTACTGCGACTTTTGCAATACGAGCTTTGCGACCGCCTTTTTGTTGAATTTTGACCGAATAAGATAACTCTGTAGATTGGTTTTCAACATAGGGAGTCAGCCTATCGCCTTGTGCATTCACTAATCGCTCATGTTTGGCTCTCACCACGAAGCGTTGGTTTTGTGTCGTTTTATAATCGATATATTCAAACATATCAGATCCGCGGTCACAGACACTGATAATATTGTCCATGACATTCGCAAATCTAGTGTTCATTTCTTCAGAGGAACGTTGCCATTTGTAACTTTCTCTAGTTTCATATTTACGGCGTTTCCTATCGTTCGCCGTACCAAAGTTTTCATTTTTTCTGCACCAACGATGTTGTGCTGCCAATCCAAAAGTGTGCTTTGTTTCTGCATCAACCATAAGGACAGTGTGTGCCAACATCCCTTTAGAAGGGCTTTGATTATATACGCCAGTATGACCAAGCTCTTTGCTGACATTATGTCGGTAACATACTGTCGATGTATCTTCCAACGCTAGCATTGTGTTTGAAAGTTCTAGTTCGGGAAGTAAGGAAGTCAAACCAGCGGTAGCAATGTCATTGGCTTCAATGTTATCACTACGAAGAAAGCGATAAGCACCCTCAATAGAGGCCTACGAGCCAGATGCTTTCACAATAGAGCTTCCTGTATTACTCGCCATTTGATGACTTATTTTTATAAGTCTTTTAGTGCGTCGCTCATCACCTAACTCAGCATGTTGAAATAATTGCTTAGCCCATTTTTCAGTATCTTTTATCAGCATAATAGATTAACTCGAACGTCATTTTCATTATGATTGATCTGATCGAACAAAGTATAAAAAGTTCAATTCGAGCCTAATTTATTTGTGTATAAGAGTTAGAATTCGACATAGCGGGCTCACATGATCCTAAATATTCGACTGTGTTACGATAGATTTTTTTATGAACTGTCTATAACTAGTTAAAAGTCAGTTTTAGTCTGATATTTTATTTTTATCATTAAGGATTTTTATGCGTAGATTTTTTTTATTAAACAGTATTTTAGTACTGGGTTTAAGTGCTTGTGCACAGTCAAGAGTGGTGGCTACAGACCCGTCAGAACTTAAAAAAAACGATAATAATTATGCGTTTGGTGAAAAGTGTGAAGATGCAAAATATCAACTTGATAAAACAGTTGAAGAAGGTCAATTATCTGATTTAAGAGCATTAAAACGCAACATTGAATTATACTGCGTTTGGCGCAGAAATTAGTATTTCAGAATAGAGTCGGATATGAACTCGGCCTTTATAAATAATAGTAATTAATAAATTAATTTTATAAAATTTTCACTGAGACTGACGTGGATATCCGACACAAATATTAGGTATTTAATACAGTTATATGATCTTATCAGCAAGTTCTGTCTTGAGATATATGCTTAAAAGTATTTCATATTTTTGGTAAAAATCGGTCTAGTAGCTCTGCATTTGTTGGATATTTCTCAAGTAACTCAGCAAGCTTCCTCGCGCCTTCTAAAGGTTTAAGATGGGAAAGTGCTCTTCGTAAAATTCTAACTTTTTCGAGATCTTTAGTATCTAAAAGGATTTCTTCGCGGCGCGTGCTGCTTTTGGCAACATTTAATGCAGGAAATACTCGCTGATTGGCGATCTCTCTTGATAAAACAATTTCCATATTACCTGTGCCTTTGAATTCCTCAAATATCACTTGGTCCATTTGGCTGCCTGTATCGACAAGTATGGTGGCTAAAATGGTGAGCGACCCACCATTTTCGATTTTTCTAGCGGAGCCAAACAGTTTACGTGGTATTTCTAACGCTCTTGAGTCAAGACCGCCAGACATTGTTCGGCCGCTGCTTTTTCGTCCCGCATTATGGACGCGCGATAGTCTTGTTAGAGAGTCGATTACAATCATAACATTATGTCCAAGACCCGCTTCTTTACGTGCAGTTTTTAAAAGCTCATTGGCCACACGTACATGTTGTTCATAACTTGCATCCGTGGATGAAGCATGAACTTCTGCTGGCACACTTCGCTTAAAATCAGTCACTTCTTCCGGTCGTTCATCAATAAGCAATGCATAAAGTTTTATATCGGGATAAGCTTTTCCTACTGCTTGGCAAATATGTTTTAAGATAGTTGTTTTACCGCAGCCTGGAGGAGCTACAATTAACCCACGCTGGCCCATGCCAATTGGTGTGATCAAGTCCATCGCTCGTGCAGTAAGTTCTGTAGAACCTAATTCTAAGCGAATACATTGATTAGGATTGATGGCTACGCCATTTAAAAAACGCTTTTGAGGATCATCTTTAGAAGCATCCTTGACAGCCTTTTCAACTTGTTTGGGTTCTTTATTTCTGGTGTCTTTCAAAGATAATATTTTTCTTGTCATGGTTTCGCTTTATAACTCTGGATAATTAAATGTTTGCGGCTTGCTTGAGTCAATTATCATAGGTGATTATTCAATTCTTGGATAACGACAGATTGATACGCAAATGGGAGAGAAAAGTTGTGCCTCTGATTATAAAATAAAATTAACATAACGTTCACGTTAAAATTTGTTTCATTTGTGGTTATTTTTTCATCTAACTAGACTAACATTACACGTCGAACATAATGTTAGCAAAATTCTTTTATGTGAGCTGAGCCAAATACCAAGTAAGTGTTTATTTTTTTAATCTAACAATAAATTGTCAACGTGTAGTAGATTAACATCGATTGAAGTCTCAATGAGTTAACCAATATGTCGATGATAAACAAAATGTACAAACGAGCTGAGCCGTCCTCGATTTGCTAGCATTTATATTTATTATATAGTTTGGAATACTTAAAATTCATATTTTTATCATACCAAATATACTTTTTGTTTAGTTCCATTCACTCACTAATTTACTACAAAAAAATATTAATATCCCATTCGATAACGTATCAGGAATTTTTAATACGGAGATGTTCTCACAGCTATTCAATATTGGTTCAAAGCTGCCCACTATTTATATCCAGACACACGTTCAGGATAAGGTCCTTGGTATAGGGGTTGAGTCATTGCGATTTTCCACCAAGATAGCGTCAGCTCACGCATTGTTTTAGACGTTATATTTTCAGATTGCAACATTCCGGCCAGCGCCTCATAGAGTTCTTCTGGAATTCCGTTATGTGATCTGTTGTTAGCACTAATGGAACAAGAAGGTTCAAAAATTGTGTTGTATACTTGCCAAGCCAAGTGTGAATTGTTCCATCACCCGCGCAAAAATCAATTAAAGGAAGACTGCCATAAACTGGCTTGTCACTGTCAATGCGATGTTTGAATTGCTCAAAGCTTGCAGGATCATTTGGTTAAAATATAAAAGTGTCAATTCATTAACTTCAACAGAATGTTCCCTGAACTGTATATCTGCTTCACTTAGATAAGCAGATATACATATCTAAAGCCCATGGCACAGGTTCAGCAGGATGAACTATCTTGCCAAAAAAATTAACAAGCATAGGGTTAAGTGTTTGAAGGCAGTCACTGGGCTCAGTCATGAGGTTATCTGCACCGGAAAAATGTTAAAGGCTAATAAATAGGTTTCTGACCAGAAGCTTAAGTATTTAAACAAGGTATATATTGTAGATCAATATACTTTATCAAAATTTGATGTTCTTCTAAATAAATTTATGGTCATACATTATTTCTGTCAAAACTGTAAAAAATTTTGTATGACGCTAGTTAAATTTACAAGACATTGACGTGGTTGAATAGATACGACCCCCCTAGTTAAGACATAATAGCCTTAACTGGAGATAGATAATGACAGCACGTAAGAAATACTCAAAAGAATTTAAATTGGATGCCATCGCATTGGTGGTAGAG
>JBLIKA010000170.1:0-4167 GCA_047637355.1 Glaciecola sp.
AATAAAAATAATAGGGAAATTGATACGTATCGCGAAAATTTAACCGGCGTACCAAACTTTATTGTAAATGGTAAATATCAAGCTACATTTTCAAGAGACATGACACCGGACGATATTGTAAACCTCATTGTATGGTTAACAAAACAGTCATAGTAACAAGCACAATTTATACGAAAAGGACCGCAAGGTCCTTTTTTTTACTTCAAATCCTGAATAAGGACACACCTGTTTCCAATATTAAAGATGAATGGTAGAGGCTTTTGACAGAAACTTTTGCCCAACTCCTTAATTTTAAAACTCAGTGAATAAAGACACACTTATTTAGCATAAAATAGGTGTGTCTTTATTCACTAATCTTTGAGACTTGATTCAATTGCACCGAATGGGTTTACCATTACTAAAAAGCATCTATAATCAAGGGCTCAACTAATGAAATTTATTTTGGGAAATAAAATGACAAAGACTTCGATGGTATTTTTTGTAACCTTACTATTAAGTATAGCAATTGTAGGATGCTCTGAAGCACCTCCAACGTATTCAAGCCCAACGATTAGTGAGGCTGAAGCGGGATCACAGCAGGCACTATCGCCGCTATTACCAGTAAAGTGGATACAAGGTACTCATTACAACGTTGTTGCTGATACACCGTCTGAGCAAAAGGAAATAGTCGAGTATTTTTCATTTTGGTGCCCTGCGTGCTATCGCTTTGAAATGCTCGCTAATGAAATAAAGTCACAATTGTATAGTGACGTGAAATTTCGAAAAGTTCACGTTAATTTTATGCGTTTTACGACGCCAGAAATTCAAGAGCAAGCAACTCAGGCGATGCTTGTCGGCAGATCGTTAGGTATGGAAGAGTTAATGAATGCAGCAATATTTGCACATATCCATGAGCAAGGACAAAAAATAGAAGGTCTTGCAGATCTGAAAGAATTATTTAATTCTTACGACATATCAACAACCGATTTTGAAAACACATTAAACAAAGCCGAGTTAACTGAAGGGCTTACGCAGAATAATGATGAAATAGACCAATTTAAGGAGCATTTAACGGGTGTTCCGAATGTTATTGTGAACGGCAAATATCAAGCTAAGTTTTCAAGAGATATGACAGTACAAGATATTGTAGATTTAGTTAATTGGCTTAGCCAACAACAATAATTGATTATCAATCTTAGCTATAAAGTAAATGAGATAACATAGAAAAATTACCACTCTAACAAGGATTATCATGTTTAAAAAATCGGCCATTTCATCCACATGTGTATTAGCACTTATCGCGACGCTTGGTTGTTCGGAAAAGCCTCAAGAAGAAATGAAAAGTACTGAGCCCGGAGCTCAAGAGGCACTTCAAGGTACATATTTGGAAGACGCTAGTCATGCGATCGATACAGAAATGCTATTTAACGCTTTAGAAAACCGTAGTAATGAAGATAAATCAAGGGACGACGCACGCAACCCTATGCAAACACTTGAATTTTTCCAGATAGCTCCAGGAATGACCGTTGCCGAGGCACTGCCTAGCGGTGGTTGGTATTCAAAAATTCTAGCCAATTATCTAGGCGCTGGTGGCCAATTGTACGGCATTAATTATAACGATGATATGTGGCCTCGATTTGGTTTCTTCTCTGAAGAAGGTATCCAACAAGCAATTGAACGAACAACAAAATTTCCTGCTATGGTCAACGAATTTGCAGAAGAAGCGCCAAAATCAATTGGCTTTACTTTTAACACACCACCAGATGAATTATCTGGGACCGTTGACCGTGTGTTATTTATAAGAGCTCTGCACAACTTAAACCGATTCGAAAGTGAAGCTGGAACAATGACTGAAGCATTAGCTGCGACAAGTGTGCTACTTAAAGATGATGGATTGGTTGGTGTTGTTCAGCATCAAGCACCGGAGACGAATTTAGATAAATGGGCAGATGGTAGCGCTGGCTATCTAAAGAAATCAGCAGTAATAGAAGCATTTAAAAAAGCAGGATTTGAACTAGTTAGTGAGGCTGATTTTAACGAAAATACAAATGATATTCCGACGGAGAACGATGCTGTATGGAGGCTTCCTCCTTCGTACAACGGCACAAGTGATGATCCAATATTAAAAGACAAAGTGAACGCTATTGGCGAATCGAGTCGCATGACTCTTTTATTTAAAAAAGCGCAATAAGGTAACTTGGAAATATGAAAGCAAGTGCATGTCATATATTAGTCAAAACTAAAGAAGAAGCCCAAAGCATTAAAATTCAATTAGACAAAGGCGCTAATTTTCAAACGTTGGCCAAGAAATATAGCCTATGCCCATCAGCAAAGAAAGGGGGTGACTTAGGTGAGTTTCGTCGTGGAGACATGGTAAAAGCTTTTGAAACCGTCGTATTTAAACAAGAAATATTGACGGTTCATGGGCCTATAAAAACTCAATTTGGATTTCATCTTATAAAAACGCTATACCGAGGTTAACCTTTGTAAATTTAACTTCAGGAAATCAAAAAGGGAGCTAGATGCTCCCTTTTTAACGACTTCTAAGTGATAAGTAATTGATTTTCTATACTAGCCCAGCGTATCTGAAACAACACGATACCGAGGGTCTTCATTTACATTGATTTCAACGTATGCGCCTGCCTTCTTAAGTAAAACTCTGCATTCAGGACTGATATGCCTAATATGCAATTTTTTACCTTGTTCTTTGTATTTGTCGGCAAGACCATCCAATGCATCAATACCTGAAGAGTCCCAGATTCTTGACTCTCGGAAATCGATAACCACGTCACCAGGATCATTCTGTGGATCGAAAATCTCTCTAAAATGAGTTACCGAACCAAAGAACAATGGACCGTCTAAGTCGTAAACTTTCCAGCCATCATCATCTGTATGGGTCTTTGCAATCATATGTGTTGCATGCTTCCATGCAAATACAAGGGCAGAGACTATTACGCCAACAATAACAGCTATAGCCAAATCAACGGCAACCGTGACACCAGTAACCAGAAATAAAACAAAAGCATCTTCTTTATTAACGCCACGAACAATTCTAAAAGAAGCCCATTCGAACGTTGCAATGACGACGACGAACATAACACCCACCAGAGCCGCTAAGGGAACCATTTCAATAAGAGGCGCTGCAAATAGAATAAAACCAAGTAAGACCAATGCGGCAGTGATACCAGATAAGCGTCCGCGCCCACCTGAGTTTATGTTGATCATACTCTGACCAATCATCGCGCAACCACCCATTCCACCGAAGAAACCATTAACTGTATTTGCTACACCTTGGCCCACACATTCTTGATTTCCCTGCCCTCGAGTGTCAGTCATTTCATCGATAAGTGATAACGTCAGTAACGATTCAATAAGACCAACAAGCGATAAAATAACCGCAGTTGGTAAAATTATATACAGTGTTTGAAGTGTAAAAGGCACGACTGGGATAGCGAAAGTTGGCAATTCACCGGCTAAAGTAACTGAATCTTTTTGTGCTTCTGGAGCCATATCTCGGACGAAATCGATAACAGTTCTAGCATCTAAATCTAGGCCATGAACTAGTGCTGTAACACCAACAATAGCAACCAGAGACGCTGGTATCGCTGTAGTTAATTTCGGTAAAAGATAAATTATGGCCATAGTCAAAACGACCAATCCAAGCATGATATACATCACGGTCCCGCTCATCCATTCTAGCTGGCCGAGAGAATTAGTAATTTTAAACTGACCCAATTGCGCCAAAAAGATAACAATCGCTAAGCCATTGACGAATCCAAGCATAACGGGATAAGGCACTAAGCGAATGAACTTGCCAAGCTTAAATATACCAGCCATGATTTGGAGTAATCCTGCCAGCAGCACAGCTGCGAATAAATATTGGACGCCATGTTGAGCAACAAGAGCAACCATTACTACTGCCATCGCTCCAGTTGCGCCAGAAATCATACCCGGGCGACCACCTATTGCTGACGTAATTAAGCCCATCATGAAGGCTGCGTATAGACCGACCATTGGCTCAACACCAGCGACGAACGCAAATGCCACTGCTTCGGGAACCAAAGCAAAAGCAACAGTGATACCAGAAAGAATGTCATTTTTAACATTCCCTTTCGTACCATTTATCAAATTAAACATATTCACATTTCTATTGTTTCAAAACTGTCGCGAGTCTAGCAGATAATGAAC
>JBLIKA010000171.1:0-3699 GCA_047637355.1 Glaciecola sp.
CCTAACTCCTAACTCCTAACCCCTAACTATTTATGAAACAACGCCAATCCAGCAATCGGATGTTCGGTGATGTGTTTGATGTAAATGCCATGGTCTGCGGCTACCTTTCTTAAAATGCTTCCAAAGTAAAAGGCGACAGAACCAGTAAAGTGAACAGGCACTTCTTTGAAGCCTTCATATTTGACCACGTTCTTCGTGATAAAAGTGTTGAAGCCATGATACACTAGCTGATACATGTAAGGGTCACTGATATGTTCGTTGATAAATTTCGCGAAGCTGGCTAAGAATCTTCCGGGCATTGGCTCTTGATACACCTTTGTTAGGAAACCATCCTTGGTCAATCCGAAACGCTCCTTAAAGAGTAGCCTCAAATGTTCGGGCATGTCTTTTCTATAGTATTCTGTGACTAAGGTTTTTCCCAAATAAGTACCTCCCCCTTCGTCTGCAATGGCCCAACCTAAAGAAGGCACATTGCTGACGATTTTTTCGCCATCATAAAAGCACGAGTTCGTACCAGTGCCTATAATGCAAGCAATGCCTTTATCGCTTCCGCACAGAGAACGTGCCGCAGCTAAAAGGTCATGATTCACATCAATGTTGGCACTCGGGTAGTAGCGGTTGAGCAACTTGGCAATTTTGTCTCGGTTGGTAGCGGAAGAACAGCCAGTGCCATAATAATAGATTTCGTCTAACCCACCAGGGATTTGCCTGTAGAGGTCTTGTATGACTTGTAAAATCTCGTCTTCAGTTTGGTAATAAGGATTAATGCCAAGCGTGCGGGCCTGTTCTATACTGCCATCTGTGTTAATGAGTCGCCAGTCAGTTTTGGTAAATCCACTATCTGCAATAAGTATTTGAGCCATTATGATTAGTAAAAAGTTAAAAATAGCAATTCAGGGTGAAGAGTTAGGTATTGTGGTGGACTAATTAAATTGGTCTAATTAGTCCAAGGGTAGTTATTCCTATCGATCTACAAAAAAAAATCACCGACCATTAAAAATTATATTTTATTAAATCGTAAAATTAATTATAGATATAAGTAATATGTATTCTAAATAATATTGCTCATAAAGGGAAAAATGAAAAATTAAATTGGTGTGATTATGATTTTGCTATTCATGTCTGTTATTAGATTACAATCAGCATTTAGTAGGAATGCTAACAATAATGATGTCAAAGATTCACTGTATGGCGAGGGTAAAACACCGACTGAATCAAATTGCGTTGTTTCGTTAACGAGATTTTCTTGGAGTCAACTTTGGTGGGCGACTTTTGAAGATGGAGTTGCATTATGCTGCGCTAGTGTAATGGACTGCTCGCTGACTTGCGATAGAGATGATGAAACCGTTTGTCATGGGGTAGGTAATGCGGTTGATTAATTAATCAAATTCTTAGTGAAGCTTTAAGCGTTTCGCTCTACCAATAAAACATGCTTACTGAAATTTATTAACATGAAAATATACCAACAATACTCAGTCATTATCTTATTGGTACTAACGGCAAGCTGTACAAGCGAAAAGAGTGGTCGAATTGAGCGCTTGACATCTAATATCATTAAGATTGAGGAGCAATATCTTTTAGATAGAATCACTGAATCGGAAGTATTTGATACTGTAACCTTTATACCGTTGAACCTTCCAGAAAACGAGTTAATGGGTTCGATAGCAGATATTCAATTGTATCGTAATAATTATTATGTTCTGGATTTGACCGCTCAGAAAATACATGAGTTCGACAAGAATTGGGAGTTTAGAAAAACACTGTTTTCACGAGGGCTTGGCCCCAACGAATACAATGAAATATTAAACTTTTCATTTATCGATAACAGTATTGTTATTAATGATCTAATGAAGGTTGAGTACTATAGTCTAGACGATTTTGAACCCATTAAAACTTACAGAAAAAACTACATGGGTTTTCGAACTTATGTTACCCATGATGAGCATATGCTCAATTACCAGTTGAATAGCACCATGGACAATACGCCCTTTAATGTAAGTATCTATGACTACACAAATGACGACATTACTTACCAAGGTTCTCTAATTGAACCAAATCTGCAGGGTTTTACATTCTCACAGAAAAATCCGTTTGATACCAATAAAGGAAGCGACTACTTTATTGAGGCCTTTAATGACACCATATACAAAGTAGAAAAAGGCAAGCTTTATGCTCATCGCTTTATTGATTTTAAAGATATTCGACTAGAAATTGGGGACTTGATCAATGAGCCTGGAATTACCTCCTCTGATGTATTGAAATCGGGTAAAGCATATTTTTTAGGTGGCTACTTAAACAGTGATACCACTGAAATTTTTAGTTTTACCTATAAGGGAAAGCGATATATTTACGTGGCGAATAAAGTGGATTCTGTTTTTCATATATATTCTTCTATGATTCAAGATAAAACTGTGTTACGGCTACCTATTGATTACTTTCTTTTAGATGGAGAGAATATATTTTCGGCAAAAGATATAGAGCAAGCCAATTATGAATTGGGAATGCTCAAAGAAAAAATGACATCAGATCCAAAGATGGGTTCAAGTCCAAGGTTGCTGGCTTACAAGTCTAATATGGACAGACTCAGCTCGGAATTGACTGGTGCGTCCGCAGTAATCATTAAAATTCATGTTAAGTAAGTTGCTACTCTAAGTGGCAATATTATTATGAGTTATACTGATAGAATAATGCTGTTCCGCTTCAATGCTACAGCTTGTACCTTGTCAATAAAATAGCCTTGCGCTAGTCCTTTTCCTTATTTAACGCGGTTGAATATAATTTGCTGATAGACCTTTCTTTGAGGTAAACATTTAAAAACTTCCCAATGGAGAAAATGGATACATTTGGTTTATAAAATAAACTACTTTATATTTAAGTAAATTATTTGACATGGAAGAGAAACAGATCAGTCCAGAAGAAAGTATAAAGTTAATCCAGTCAATGATTGGTAAAGCGAGACAACGATATACCGATAACAGTATCTTTCTTCTGTTATGGGGATGGATCGTACTGATCGCAAGTTTGAGCCATTATTATTTAGCCGTGCATACCGATTTTGAGCAGCCTTATATTGTTTGGTCACTGACTTTTGTAGGTGTAATTGCATCAATGATAATCGGGGCTAAAAAGGGAAAGCAGAAAATTGTGAGCAACTATACCGATAAACTTTATGGTTGGTTGTGGTTGAGTTTAGGTATCGCTATGTTCACAGTTATTTTCAATGGTAATTTGGTAAATTGGAATACAACCCCCTTTATTCTGCTCTTCGCGGGAGTAGGTACTGCATTGTCGGGAGTGATGATGAACTTTAAACCCTTAAAATTTGGAGCCATTTGTTTTTGGGTTTTGGCAATGATCGCTTTTAGACAAGACGAGAATACTCAGATGCTGCTGTTGGCCATCGGTATTGCACTTGGGTATTTATTACCAGGATATATAATGAAAGCTAATTCCAAAAAGCATGGGGTTTAATCCACTCGATCCACTTTTACACTCTCAATTAAGGCTGGCTATTATGTCGCTCTTGATTAGCGTTGAAAGTGCTGACTTTGTGTACATCAAAGAACAGACAGCATCCACAGCAGGGAACTTAAGCGTTCAGATCGATAAGCTTTCTACTGCTGGATACATTGAGGTAACAAAGCAGTTTGTAGGAAAGAAACCCAAGACTACTTGTAAGATTACCGCAGTAGGAGTTTC